>DATIFS010000024.1:0-2032 GCA_035455105.1 Nitrosarchaeum sp. | reverse complement strand
TGAAAACCCACTTTGGGACAGATTTAACATTTTGGCAGTTCCAACAATGATTGCCTTTGAAGACGGAAAGATACTTGCAAGACGCGATGCAAAAAAAGGAATCGGGTTGACAAGAAATGACATGGAGTCACTAATTAAAGAATTGAATTGATTTTTGTGGAAAAAGGGAATCAAAATCTCGAAATTTTCCAGAGATTAGGACAAAACCTTATGAAGGGTTAAAACAAAAAGATTGCAGTGGAAAAGGAAAAATCAAACCCGCCTATGAAGTCAAAAAATCACAAAGCAGGTTACAACATTTTTGATGATAAAAACATTGAGAGTTTGATGCGATATTATAAAATTGATAGTCCCCAAGTATTATTTGATTATATCAAAAAACATCGTCTTACGATAGATATAGACGACAAACCGTTTGAAAAAAAATCAGGATAACTTAATACAGTTTCTTATTTTAGTTGCAAGCTCTTCAAGCTCATTATCTGTAGCAATATGTCTTTTTGGCCACGCTGAACCAGTCTTGGCATATCTTGGAATAACATGGACATGAACATGGGGAACAATTTGGTTTGCTGCTCGGCCGTTATTTTGCCCAATGTTAAACCCATCAGCGCCAGTTGCTTCAATGACAGCACGTGCAATTGAAGGGACTTTGGAAAAAAGTGTAGTGACTTCATCCACATTCATATCAGTAATTTTTTCATGATGCTTTCTAGGAATTACTAGTGAATGTCCGCGATGTATTGGATATTTATCCATTATAGCAACATGTGTTTCACTTTCATAAATAAAAAAAGCCGGAATCTCTCCGTCAATTATTTTGCAAAAAATACACGACATGATATGTTTCACTAGGATATTTTATTTAAAGCAGATGAAAATATTGTAATCAAATTTTATTCTCCACCTGAACCACACGAACAAAATCCATATTCATCTATTCTAGCTTTGCACAGTGGACACTTTTCTCCATAATTTACTTCCCAAGGCTCTTTTCCAAAAAGTCTAAAGTGATCATCAATTTCTATTGGAATCTCACGTTTTTTTGACAATACAATAATTTCGTTATTCTAGTATACATACATTTTTAGGCATAGTCTGAAGACAAGAAAACATGAGCTCAGTTATCATTTGCCACAAATGTTCAGAAGAAAAGCACGATCAATGCATGGGTAAAGCTGGGATGATGACATGCAGCTGCGAAATATGCAATTCATGAGACCGTGCCCCTAAAAATTTACTTTATTTTGAAAGAGAAGAGATCTTATTCCATTTTGCCCTTGAAAATATCATCGTTACAACTATACCTGTAACAAGGACAAGAGCTACAACTGGAAACTCGGGAACTGATTGGGTTCCATAGACTTCGATAAAGGTGGTTCCCTTGGGAAATTGGATTGTTAGTGTTCTTGAGCTTGAAGTTACCTTTTCGGTATATTTTGCTTCGTCACCATCTGCGAGGACAAAGAACACGTCGTCTTTGTCATCAGTTTTTTTGGCATCAATTAATTGCCTTGGCAGAGTTATGGTTAATTCGCCTTTACTTGTTGTTGTGACATCAAATGAAAGAGAGTTTGTCGGTACATCAACTTCAGCCTTTGATACCTTTCCTCCAATTATCTCATATCTTATTGCAAAATCAGTATCTGTAACTTTGATTCTTCCAATTGACGGTTGTGTAGTTGGTGTTGGTGTAGGAGTAGGTGTTGGTGTAGGTGTTGGGGTACCAGAGGAGGAAAATGTTGTTGCAGAGGTTTCAGGAGAGTCTACGCCTTCCCCAGCAGAATTTAATGCTGTAACCTTGTAGTAATGAGTACTACCAGGTTCAAGATTGGAATGCACATACCACGTCTTTGTGTTTTTTGTATCTGTTACTAGTGTTTGATAAATGTTTGAGCTTATCCTTTGTGCTATTTTGTAACCTGTAATGTCTAATCCCCCGTTGTCAAGTGGGGCATTCCATGTCATGTTAATTGAAGTGGTGGAAATGGGTTTTGCTACCACATTGGTTGGTGCACCAGGTGGACCAGCT
>DATIFS010000023.1:0-37707 GCA_035455105.1 Nitrosarchaeum sp. | reverse complement strand
TTATTTTTCATGTTTTGCATATGAGAAATTTGTATAAAACTGACACGTACAAATTATACGAAAGATCTTTTAAACTACAACAAAAATTATGTCATGCTTGATTTTAGAAAATACCTAAGCTGTCCAGAGTGCAGACAGAGTCCGCCTTATTGCGCTAAACACAGAAAGGAAGTAGATGCAATGCTTGCAGATAGCAGAGATTCATAATTCATGAGAACCATTTGTAAAGAACAATCATTGCAATTATCCCCAAAACTACTGGAAAGAAAAACCAAGGGATGCTCCTAGGTTTTGAATTTGAAAATATAGAATCATCAGATGTCATGAGTTATTTGTATCTTCTAGAAACTTAAAGATTTAGAGTCTAATATTCAAAAGGCAGATCAGATTCAACGTTTGACTTGGAACTAGCAATATAGATGCAAATCGGACACTGGCATTTTATTGGCCTCATGAAATGTATGGACTCATTTAAGAGATAAAAACTGTGGAATTTTTCTAATATTATCCAGTCCGTAATGGTCAAAACACGATAGTGGTTTATTTCTGCAATTCTTGTATTTTTAGCTCTAGTTCTTTGATTTTATTTCTTAGCTCAATGTTTTCATCCCTTAGTGCATCTCTTTCTTTTGACAGTATTTCATTTAGGTCCATAATTTTCTAAATCAGACTATTTCAATTAAAGATTTAGAAAATCATTCAGATAACAGATAGGTTATTTTGATTTGGTAGAGTTTTCTGACTGGTTTATTGGCTTGATGTCGTGGTTTATTTTGTCATTTAGATCAATGATTGCGTTTCGAGAAATTTTTGCCTTGTCTTGAAATGCCTTCATTGCAGACTGAGAGTCTTGGCCTTGCTCAAGTGCAGCTGCTTGTGCTTTTTGTCCCTCTTGGTGCTGATTTTGCGTGACTGCAAATTGCCCCAAGAAGATACTTCTTATGGAATCATCAAAGTTTGCAACAAACTCCGAAAAGACGTTTATTGGATTGTATTTGGCAAAATCTTCTTCAGATTTTACAATGTCTTGCGCTAGTGTGTCTTGGGCAATCTTTCTTTGCTGTTCTAGTATGTTATTTTGGTTTGTGATGTTTTGCAATTCTTCTAGTTTGGTTTGAGATAATTCTATTTGCTGTTCTAAAAATTGATCAATTGAGCTATTTGTAATTTCATTTGCTATTCCAGTTTCTTGAGTTATTTCCGTACCAGTAATGTTTGCAGGTGCTACGAACGGTCTTTCAATTACAGAGTATTGTATTGGAAAATATGCTGGAACAAAATCAGGCTTTGAAATTGCTATGCTTGTCCCATAGACTAGTCCAAGTTTCAAAGGCTTTGTTGGGGATATGTCAAATGAGCCATCAGCCTTACTTGTGGTAGTTATTGTTTCAGAAGGATATTTGATTCGCACCTGGGCATCAGAGACTGGTTTGTGGGATTGATCATATACTTTGCCAGTAATCTTTGGAATGTCTCCATCATAAATCGTGTCTGGGAATTTAGATGAAAGATAGAACTGGGATGTTTGAGCATAAACTAGCGAAACCGATACAGAAACAAGTACGATTAAAAGAATTTTGGAATACAACTGCTGGACGTTTTGCAATTTAGAGTTAAACAGAAGAGTAAAAACAATTTAGCAATCATCTAAACTGTTTATACAATACAAATCAGAAAGTTTAGCCACAAATTATCAAAAATTACCAGTATAGTTACCAAGTAAAATTATTTTTGAATATGAATAATTCAGACGACATTAGACATGCCAAGTATCATAGTTTTGTGATGCTGCCAAGCAGTCTTGTCTTTTTCTTTTTCTCATAGAACATCAGATACAAGATTCCAATCATGGTTGCAATCTCGACTGATTTTGAAAATGCCCCATCATAGTCCAGTATCTCAGGCCTGCCGTCAGGGGATAGGGGCGGAGGAAATATCAGAACGTAAATGTACAGTCCAACTAGGATAGAGGTTCCTACAAGACCTACCAGATTCAGCAGCATGGTCTTGTTATAGTGCTGCAAAATTGATCTCTTTGATGTCACAGATGCCGGAAGTATTGTCATCAACACATAGAATGTACCAAATGCGACTTGGATAATTGATGCCGTAAGCAAAAATATGCTATACTCTATTCTTTGACTGCCATGATCTGCATAAACGCCAAGATGAATTACTCCGCCGGCTACTGCCAAAAGCATGATAAGATATTTCATGACTTCGGGAGTTGTTGGCTGAATTCCTTTTTTTCTCAGATTCCAAAAGTGCAATGCCAAGACAGAACCAAATATTGTCAGTGGGAAAAATATTGAGATTGCCATAACAGAGTTCCAGATCAATCCAATGCTTGGAGTAATTGAAATGTTGAACACTGCTCGCTGGCACTGGCAATCAGAAACGCTAGACATGAGGTTTCTTGGCGGCATGATGTGATCCGGTGTAGTGTTTTCATCAGCCAGACTAATTACAACAATGTAATTTCCGACGTGTTCAAATGTGTAATGTACCTCAAAGTCACCAGTGCTGTGAAGCTGCCAAGGAAACAACTCTAGTCTTTGACCAGTGATTCCATCGTACACCTCAACTGCAGTCAGTACATTTGATACGTCATGTCCGTTATCGTCTTGTATACTAAATTCAATGTGTGCAGGTTCTCCTGGTCTTGCATACTCGGGGTCTAGTGCTTGATTCACATAGTATCTCCCCAAGTCATCTCCTCCGCCGTTATTGTGTGGCAAATGCTCAAAATGACCAAAAGCAGGACCGATACTCAAAGATCCCAAAATAATTATCATCAACAAGATACTTGTCTTAAAGTTCAATTGCAATGGTTTGGTCTGCTTTAAATTTAAAGGTGAATAATTTATTTTAAATAGAAAATACTTGATTCCTCAAGTAAATTCCATGACTTCGCCTTTGGCTATTTTATCTCTGAACTTTTCTCGCTCTTTTTCTTTCTTATCTTTCATGGTAAATAATAGCGACAATGGAATTTATTGTCGATTATACAAAACATGAACAAATATGCAAAAATTACTGATAATAATGGACGTTTTTTAAGATTATACAAATTTGAATTATAATATCACCGTTTCATATCTCACGCATGGATGTACTAAAGTGTGAATGCCCACCAGGTTCTGAAAGTTATGAAAATGAAGAAGGGATGCTAATTTGTTTGGCGTGTGGTGGTTGGGTAGAAGAGCATTTGGAATAATATCAATAAGAGTTATGGATGTACTGTTTTTGATTGGAAATCATCACAGTTTACAAAAATCTCTTTGAAATAAAATAAAATATCAAACAAATTTTAAGAAAATTATTTTTACACTTAATTTTGATGATACCATATATGGTATGATGAGAGAAGATTTTGCAGAATATACAAAGTGTGTAGGGTGCAATTCTTCGTTGTTGCTTTGCGACTGTAATTGCCCCAAGTGTGGAAAAAGAGAAACATGTCAATGTAACCTAAAGCAGATCAGGTGGAGTGATCTGGGTTATTGACATATTAAAAATTCAACATTATTTAATTAAAAAGATTGGGCCAAAGTGCCCAACCCTTGGACTGGTCTGTATGAACGAATGACTCCTCAATGAGGACCATTTACTGTAAAGTGAAATTTACTTAAAAGACTCACGTAGAAATCATTCATACAAATCATCAGCATCATCTAAATACTATTTTGCAAAATATCACTCATTGGAGCTCTCACCAATCAACTACCGTTGCTGGTCTTAAGTTCCAATTTCATCTTTATACAATGATCCATAATGCAAAAAAGATCCAAAGACAAACTGTTTTCTTTAAAGTAATAACATCATAACTTCATATTATATTACTTTTTGTCTTTTAGTTTATTTATCTCCTTTTTTATCTTCTCAATGTTTGCACTCCAGATTTTGATCATCTTTTCCTCGTTTGCAATCTCTTTTTCAGTACCTACAATCTTGAGTTTTTCCATGTTACTCTGATGAGATTTTAGGTGGTTTTGAGCCTCGACTAGCTTCTTTTGCTGGTATTGTAGGACTTTATTTGCAAACAGGCCCATGATTTTATAATTTCTGATAAAGTCTTAAGGATAGAGGTGTTCGACTGTATCAGATTTACAGCCGAGATTCAAAGTGAATCATCGCAGATACGAATTATTCGAACTTAAGTATTTGGCTTTACAAAAACTGCCTAGTTCTGCATAGTTATCTAGAGATCACAGTACTGTAGATTTCTGATGCCCCATGGATTGTTTCTTTGATGTTGGATATAGTAGTAGATTTTTTAGAGTACGATACTGTTTGGGTTATTTCATTTACAAGGCCAGTAATGGATGTAATCATTTCATTAGATGACGCAATGACTTCGGAGATTCCCAAGTTTCCTTTGCTGTCAAAAGAGTCAATCTTTGCCTTTGCAGAATCAACTAGGCTGGCAGTCTTTTCAATGATGCCGGATTCCTTGAGTTCTTTTACAGTACTTTGAATTCTAGCTGATGAATCATTTAGATTTTCAGATATCAGTCTAAAGTTTTCAATGTTTTTTACCATCTCTGGTGTTTGCAGAGACTGGATTATCTCATTTACCTTTGATGCAGTGTCCCTTATGCTGGTAAGTGATTCTAAAAATCCAGGAGTGCCAATCTGACGCATTATCACTGCTGCATCAAAAGCAGTTGCCCTGATTTCACCTAGCTTGCTTGATTTTTTTTCTTCCATATCTCTCAACTTTTTGAAGTCATGTGGTGAATTCTTTCTATCAGGTGCATCTGAATGATAAAGACAAAACCGCTAATTACAAACATCGAGTTTAGAATTGCAAACCCAATATTGTTTGCAAGAAAGTCATTTACAGCAAGTGTAAGATTAAGACAAGTTAAGCAAATTGTGATTAGGGGAAAATATTTGCCTATTTTGATTGCAAAGTCTAGCAGGTGAACAAATGCGCTAATCGTTGCAGAATCAGACACAGGCAAGTTTGCGAGTTTTTCTACTTTATTGTATTTCATGGGACACCAACTTTTTTAGATTCTTGACTTTGCCAGCGACATGGCTTGTCTCTATTTTGACAATGTCAATTCCATCATGAAGTACCTTTTCGGAATGAGACAACTCTTTTCTTGCATCAACTGCAATCTCTTTTACAGTTTCAGCAGAGTCTTCAACTGATTTTACAGTGTTCTCAATTGCACGTGCGGTTTCAGTTATGGCACCTTTCTTTTGCAACTCTTTTGTTGTTTCGTTGATTTCATTTACAGTGTCACGGACAGCAAATGAAGCTTCACGTATTGCATCGGCCATTTCTGGAATTGCGCCGCTTTCGCGCAGTGTTTTCATGTTTGTTCTCATTCTAAATGAGTAATCCCTGATGTTCTTTGAGACATTTTGGATGGCTCCCACTGTCTCGTCTATTGTCCATTGGTGGACTGGTTCTTGCGAAGATTTGTTTTGTGTGAAATCTTTCATGATTTAGTGGATGCAAGATTTTCCTAATAACGCTCGCTAAGGATTTGTTCATATCTTTGATTCATATATCAGAGCAGTAAAGTATTTAAAAAAACTAAAAGCTGTTTTCAAAGACTATTTCAGACAAAGGTAGTTGTCCGCCACGTGGTCCAGCTTCTTTTGCTTTTTTGCCAACCACTACCATCATCGTTATGATGTGATCAGAAGGAAGATTGATCAGTGTAGCGACTTTGCCAAAATCAAATCCCTCCATAGGGCAAGTGTCATAACCCATGGATCTTGCTGCAAGCATTATTGTCTGAGCTGCAAATCCACAAGAACGCATTGCCTCATCTTTTTCAAGGGTTGGATTTCCAGAATATGACTGCCTGATTGCTTTTGCAAGGGATTTTCGTGGCTCTTCTGGAATATTTTTCCAGTATCTTTCAGGATTTTTGTCCCAAGCTTTGAGGTCAGCACATAAAATTATTACCAAAGAAGCTTCTGCCACTTGTCTTTGTCCATAGGATAGAGCACACAGTTTGTCTTTTAGATCTTGTTTTGTAACAATTACAAATCTCCAGTTCTGAATATTGTAAGAAGTTGGGGACAGGATTGCAGCTTCGAGTAGTTTGTTTATTTCATCTTTACTCATTTCATGATCTTGAAAACTCTTAATTGATCTTCTAGTCTTTATCGCATCAAATGTATCCATGATTTTGTTTGTAGATTGCTAAATTTAACTTGAATGGGATTTGAAAATTCTATTAACACTAGAAATAGCAGATAGTGTATTTATTAGGTAAAACAAGTCTCTAGTCAAATGAAGATTGCAGTTATGGGAATGGGAGTTGCAGGGAGTTATCTCATGGCAAGACTCAAAGATTCTGAACATCAAGTAGTAGGGTATGAACGAAGTACACAAGAAAGACATGACTCGATTTGTGCATGGGGAACAATAAAGTCAGAACTAGAAGGATTTTGCAAAAAGACTGGACGTAATTTTGATGACTTTCTAATTCATGACGGAAAGACAATGCATGTAAAGATGAATGATAACGTAAAATTTGATATTGGTTTGCATGGGTTGTGCACATATGACAAGTTAGCATTAATCAAAGATTTCATAAAAGATTCCAAAGTGATTTACGGTGAGACTCCAAAGCTAGAAGATTTGGAAAAAGAGTATGACATGATAGTTGATTGTACTGGATTTGCCAGAGCGTACTTGCCAAAACTGCAAGAGGATTTTTTCTTGCCAACATACGAATACAAAGTAGAATATGAAAACAAATTACCATATGACGATTTTTACATTGAACCATTTCCAGGAATGTCTGGATATTTCTGGTACTTTCCATTAGGCGAAAAGTGGGCACATATTGGCGCAGGAGATTACAGAAAAAATCACATCAAAGCCACTGATGACTTTCTAAAAAAGCACGGAGGCAAGGTTCTGCAAACCAAAGGAAGACCGATAAGACTTGCAACACCAGGAAAGTGTAAGCCATTTTACAAAGGAAAGGTTGTAGGAATAGGAGAGTCAATTGGCACTGTCTATGCATTACTTGGGGAGGGAATTATCCCCAGCATGCAATGTGTTGATATATTTTTAGAAAACATGCATGATTTTGCAGCATATGAAAAAGCAGTCGATGAGCACTATAAGATATACGACAAGGTATTCAAGTTTGTCAGAGCAAAGATTCACAAAAATTTTAATTTCATAAAATCACTTCCAGACTTTATCTCAATTTTTAGATATATGAAGAAAAACGAAGAAAGGTTTGGAATGGATATAAAAATTTCAGACTTGATGAAAGTGGCAAAAGCCTAGCCAAAACTTACAGAGCCGAAATTTTCCCTCATTGTTCTACTTGATGACATGTTGTAATCATAAATTATTTTAGAATAGTCTTTTAGTTCCTGTTTCATTTGTTGCAAGTCATCAGACAGATAAAACCCAGGGCAGTCACCGGTGAACTGGTATGTTGCATGTACACGTGCATTACCCTTTTCGTTTTCAAGCCAAGTAGAAAATGGATACAAATAGCACACTCCGGGTCTATCGGGATGCATGCTACAGCCACCTTTCTCATCTAAGAATCTACAAGAAATATGGGTCCCGTCTTCTTGTTCAGTCTCATCTTTTTTTCTTTTTAGATTAACTGTAGTCAGTGTAATTACTTGTCCAGAGGGAGAAGAGTCTTGCCATGTGGTGGTTATTGTTTCATTTTTTATAAAATCAGATGTCTTTTTGTATTTTAGTCCTTTTCCTATAGTGATCAAATCATCAGAGGTCAAAGGCAACCTGCCTTGTCTGTCACAGCAGTTGTGACAATCAGGCCAAAAACATTTCCACAAAATATATTTTTTTTGCGATGCAATGTATGGAATATGAAAAATTACGTCTTTGACTTTTAGTGAATAATCAGATACGTCAGTTATTTTTCCAAGCATAAATTCTCGCAGAATAGGATCAACGTCCCAATCTTTTTGTAATAGATTTAGAGATTCTTCAATTTCTTTTTGAGACAAGTATTAAATTATAATATCTGGTGATGACATTATTAATGTTGAGTGAAAAAGGCAAATATGCAGCAGCAACTGAAATCAGAAGATTTGTTTGGGCTGAAATTGTTTGGCCTTTAATTCTAGAAATTAATGATGTGGCATTTTCATTAAAGCAATATCAAAAAAAACGTGATGAGATTTGTGAAAGAGAAAATATGAAAATTGCAGCAACGTCACGTGGTTTAGTGTCATTGATGAAAAAAGGGATATTGCGAAAAGAAGATGACATTTACTCTATTCATTTTAGATTAATTCCATACATGAGATTAAAAGCAAAATGTGATTATGCAGAAGCTATTCATGAAGTTAAGTTTAGGTAATACTATTGCAGAGGAAATTTTTTCAAACAATGGAGACTGCCATTCATAAAAATAGTCAGTATGTTATTTGCTAGGTGTATTAATGATAGTTACAAAGTGTTCCATATCTTTCTCATATGCATGTTCTTCAACTTTTCTTGAAATTGCAAGTATTATGACTCTTGCAGATTCCCCAAAAAGATCATTTAATGCTTTTTTAAGATACTCTGGATGCTCAAAGCAGTCAGACAAGTTTGCATTGAACTGATTTTCAAGTGTATTTACTACCTTTTCATAAACATCGTTTCCAATATTTAATAGAGCATTTTCTATTGCAGACATTACTAGAGCACTTCTTGCGTTATACATATCACCGTGCATCATACAGATCATACGTAACACTCTTGAAGTTATACTTAGCTATGTCAGTATGTTCTAGTACAACAGTAACGAGTGATAATTAATAATTTATGCCTATTATGTCTGATTGTTTGACAATGATTATATTCTAAAACACTGGAATTTGTTTTGGTAGCCCGATAGTCTAGCGGTCAAATAAAAAAAATTTTAGATCATGGATTCTGCCCTCTGGATCTCAAGAGTGGATAGGCGGAGACGGCAGTTCGAATCTGCCTCGGGCTACTGGAAAAATTACTATCTAGATGCTTGTGCTATTCTTTCTAATTCGTGTTTTTTCTTGACAGATGGAGCATTTGGATCATTGGCTGCTGCCAAGATAAGTTGTTCTGCCATGTGCTCCTCAATTGGTTTAGGATTAGAAAATGTTGCATCCCTAATAGAGTCTCCAATGAATTTTAGTGCCATGTCGACCCGTCTAATTGGGGCTACATCTACTGATACATGGTAGACAGTACCACCATAAACTATTCTGGTTGTGTCTTCATTTGGTGCAGAATTTTCAATTGCTCGAACAAGTACCTCAACTGGGTTTTTGCCAGTCTTTAATGCAATGATATCAAATGCAAGCTTTACAGTGTTTAGTACTTTGGTTTTCTTACCAGTCATTCTTCCTGTATTTTTTGCATATTTTTTACCAAAATGCATGACTTTGTTTATCAGTCTTTCAACAATGTTAACTTCGGCTTTGTTGAATCTTTTAAGAGCTGAGCGACCAAATGTGTATGGTAAGATTTGTTTTCTTAGAGAAATTGCGGTTTTTAATCCAGGATCTTTGATTTCAATATTTGACATATCCCATTTTCTAAATAATAATAGATTCTTAGTTTCTGCCATTTCTATCTCCTTGGTTTTTCTTTCTTTCCAGTTACTAATTCGTTAAGTGATGTACCGTTTACTTTGAAAACTTTGAATCTAACTCCAGGAATATCTCCCATTGCTCCACCTTGTGTTGCACCCATTCCTTGAATGTGTACTTCATCGTGTTCATCAATGAAATTCATTGCACCGTCTCGTGGTAAAAATGCAGTTACAGTTTTACCATTTTTAATTAATTGAACTCTAACACATTTTCTAACTGCAGAGTTTGGTTGTTTTGCTGCAATGCCTACTTTTTCCAAAACTATTCCTCTTCCTTGTGGTGCACCGCCAAGAGGATCTGCTTTTTTATCAATACCAAGTTTTCTTCTTTTGTAAGTAGAGATTGCCCATCTCTGTCTTTTTCTTTTGGCAACTAAAACTCTGCCAGCAAATAAGCCTAGGGGTGATTTTGTCATATTTTACATCTCCAATGTTGCTTTTTCAGGACTATTGATTAGAACACTCGTTATATCAAAATAACGTTTTGCAAGTAGTCTGGCTTTCTCTGCATTTCTGCCTTCTCTTCCAACTACAATACCTTTCTTTCGTGGGTCTACCATAACTATCGCTTGTTTAGAACCATCAGCACGTGTATTTAATTTTACTTCAGAAACTAGTTTAGAATTAAGTAGATTTACTAGGAATTTTGCAGGATCTTCATCAAATTCTACTAGTTCAACAGTTTTTTTGACAATGTTTTGTAGTGATTTAATATGAATTCCGCCTTTTCCGATTGCCAATCCCATTTTACCAGTGTTTACTACAAAGATTACACGGTCATGTTTTTCATCTTCAACACAATCACGAGCTGTTGCACCTGTCACATTTTGGAAAAGAGACATCATACGCATTTGATCAGTAGATAGTTTGATTGATTGTGTCATTAGAATTCCTTTTTATCTCCAACCAAGTTGTATGTCATTTAAACTTTCATTTGATGTAAAATTATTATTCATTTTTTTCCTCGGTTCCTATATCCTTAAGAATTGATTTTATGTTTGCATCGCTCAATGATGTAAATGAAATTGTTGAAATTCTGAATTGTAAGCCGCATAATCTTCCTAAAGCGACAGATGTTCCTTGAAAGTTAACCAATGGTATCTTTTCTTTTTTTGCATCTGATTCAATTTTTGCAAGTGTTTCTTTTTGTAGAGATTTAGATAATACAATAAGCTTGGAGTTTTTCATAGAACTCAATACCTGTTTTGTACCCATTGTAATTTGATCTTCTTTGAGGGCATCCTTTAGTATTTTTTCTAATATCTTACTCATGTGTTATCCTTATGGACGATCGTCATTAGAGGGCTTTATAGGTTTATTGAAATTTCACCTATAAAAAAGTCAAAAACTCAATGTTGAAATCCAAATAGAGAGCCCAAAGATGAAAATGCATTACTTATTTCTTTAAAAATATCAAATGGTTTTTCTATTTTAGACACTGAAACATTTTCAAGAGGAACTGTTTCTGAAGAAATTTCTTCAGATGGAGATTCTTGCTGAGCAGAAATTATTTGATTTTCCTGAGAAATCTTTGACAAAACTAATGTCAAATTTTTTCTTGCAGTATCATAACCAGGATTTTTTTGAATGGCTTCGTCATAAAGGGAAATCGACTCATCATATTTTCCCATGGATGCAAGTGCATTTGCCTTGTTGTTGATTGCGGGAGCAAAAGTAGGATCAATTTTTAAGGCCTGATCATAATATGCCATGGCTTCTGGCAATTGTCCTAATTTTCCAAGAACTGATCCTTTATCGACGATAATCTCAACATTGTTAGGATCCTTTTTCAAAGAATCATTAAAGAATTCCAGAGATTGATCAAATTTACATAGTCTGTACAATGCAGGTCCCATCCCATCATAGTAAGAAATTGTATCAATGAATTCACTTTTATCACATTCTAAATTTATTTGATTAAGTAATATTCCTAATTCAATATCTTCAACAGAAAGATTATCATATTTTTGAAGTGGCGCTTCAGTAGTTACAACATTTTGCTCAGAATTATTTTTTGGGGATTCAGTATTAGGATCATTGTTTTTTGAATTTATTTTTGGTGTGTCGTTATTTACAATTATTGATTGAGGAGGTGTTACAGTATTCGTTTTTGTTGTGGTATCTGTTTTAGTGACAGTATTTGTTTTTGTAGTATCTGTGTTTATAGTATCTGTGTTTGTAGTATCTGTATTGACATATGTTGGAGTAACAGGTTTACTAAAATTAAAATTAATTATTTTTTCAGATGCTCCATAGTGTGCTTTTATTGAATAAATTCCATCAGCCTTAAAATTAACACCTGATTTTACAAGAAATTTTGTAGTAAATTCTAAATTAGAATTAATTTCTCCAAAATAAAATCCCATGGGAGTACCGAATTGATCATAAACGCCAATTAGCACACTTGGTGAATCAAGTACCGAAACAGTTCCAGAAATTATGACAAAATCATTATCATAGTAGTGATTCTTGTCAGTGTTTAGTGATATGATTTCAGGATCTATTAATTCTGGAATAATTGTTTTGGGCTCAGATGGATTATCATCTATGATGTTAAAAAATTCAGTCTGTGAAATTTTACCATAATTTAGTTTTACAGAATATTCTCCAGGCTTATCATAAAATGGAGAATCTAAAGCAATTATTCTTGAGAAAAGCCCATCTGAATCAACATCTACATTATTTGCAGATAAAATTATGCCATCTGGATCATAAATGCTTACTCCGATTTCAGGCATCTTAAGATCTAAAATATAGCCAGAGATCTCAAGAGAATCACCAGTGTGGTATTCGGGTTTGTCAAATTCAATTAAGATAGAGTCTGCAAAACTTTGTGGAACAGTAATTGAGAATAAAATAACTAGCAAGAATAATCCAATTTTTATGCCTAGCATACGGTGAAAATTGAAATTTTGTATTTATGGATTAGGTAGAAATCATACGTTTGGTTATTTTACAATAATTGACTGTGATAATGAAGGAGATAAGGGAATTGTATTGATCAGTGAACTCCAAATGTATGTTTCAATAGTATATGTCCCAGGTGTTGTAGGAATCCAAGATTGAGAGACATCAAGTTTTTGATTTTCAGATATTTCACTTTGTATCCAAGAAACAGATACAACAGAATTGCTCTCATCTTTGACTTGAAATAGATAAATAAACTTCTGTTTGAAATTCTGCTCATTAGATACTGTTCCAACAATTTGTATTTGATCATTAGCAGAAAAAGATGTCAGAGGGTTACCAAAAGCATCAGATAGAGAAATTGGCAAGCTTGTCAGTCTTTGTAGTACAGGAATTGAAGAATCAATATTTGCAAATGCCTTGATTTCAAGTTTATCAGATATGCTATATGGTGATGGAAGTGTATAGTCATCGTATTTTGCAAAAATCATATCACCAGGTATGACAAATAAACGATTACCACTTGAAGATTGATTTTGAGTAAATGAAATAGTTGCAACAAATATTCCAGAGCTTTCAGATGTTTCAGTTGCACTTACCTCAATGCCAGAAAGATCAGAGTTGGAACTCACATGAATCAGTATTTGATCTAGAGATTCTGGATTTAGATTAAGATCTGGATCAATTACATGTATCGATGCAGTTTTATCAGAAAGATAATTTTCCTCAGAGAATTGAATTTGTCCAATATTCCATTTTATTGGAACAGATTTAACAAGCACAACCCCATTTGCAAATTTAAAAGATATCGTCATTGCAGAATCTCTATCTGTCTCTAAAAATCCACTTGTAGGTCCACTTCCACTAGTTCTAGGCGTTGTATCAGATATTCCATCGCCATCAACATCATGAGAAAATCCTGTAAGAGTAATTTCTCCAGTAAATATCCCAGAGTTTACTTCAGTTTCTGTAAATTTGTATGGTTCAAGTGAATGACTTCCTGTAGAAATTTTAATTGGGTGATCCTCATCTCCGCCTATTGAATCAATCAGGTAACTACCAGAGTTCCAGCTTGGGGCAAATATTGTCATTTTCACTTTGTCTGTCCACGAGTATACTGGCTTATCAGTAAAAATTGGAGAGTATGGATTATCATAATCTGGAATTTGTTCTGCAAATACAGGAGTAAGAAACATTAGAAAAATTAATGATACCATTAATTGGATTATTAACACAATAACAATTAATCAGAGTTTAGATTTAATGTTTAAGAAATTAAGATTCTTCATCGGGTAGTGATACTGCTAAAATGTTATCACCACGTAAAAGAATTCTTCCAAGTTTCACAACTTTATTGTCTGAGATATCTTCAGCATCATCTAGTGTCAAATTCATATGAATGTCAAAATCCTGAAGGTTTCCTCGGACAGATTTGTTATTTCTTAATCGCAACAGAATAACTTTGTCTTTGTTATTGTTCATTAAGTTAGAAATTTCATCACCCATTTTTTATCACATTAAATTTTACTAATTGTCCTCATTTCTTCTTACTTACTTGCATGTAAAGATCTACCGTTCCACTTCCAATTGGAATAATACTTCCAACAATAACGTTCTCAGTAATTCCTTTTAGTTGTTCAACTTCACCAGCTAATGCAGCATGTGCTATAGTTGGAACAGTAATTTCAAATGCAGCTCTTGCAAGAACGCTATCTTTTGTTCCAGCAATTCCATGTCTACCTATTTGTTGCATGTATCCTCTAGAACACATTAAATCAGATACCAACATGATGTACCTATTATCAACTTCAAGGCCTTGATCTTCCAAAGTATTGTTTAACTCATTAATCAATGCATTTCTAGATGCCTCAATTCCTAATGTGCCTGCAATTTCAAATACATTGTTTGTTCTAACATTTTTCTTGTCAATTCCTGAGACTTCAAGAACTTTGGCAATGTTCGAACCGGTTGTTTGGATTACCCATTCGTCGTCTTTTTGAACTAGAGTTACCCTCTCAATATCAGGAACTCCTTTAACAGTAGTATTGAGGACTTTATTTCTTATTGCAATTACAGTTGGTGCATCTGATTCCTCAACTAATTTTAGAGTAATCAAATCACCAGTTGTTTCAATTTTGAATTTTTTGTTTGATTGTAATGCTGCTTCAACTTCACCTACAGTACATCCTCTTTCTTTGAGTCTATTTGCACTTAAGATTAATTTGATTTGTGAAGTGTAATCAGTTTCACTATCAGAAATTAATGCACTTACTTTGGTTTGCAGAATATTTCGTGCAACATCGATTGCTTTTTCTCTGGATTTTTTAGATTCATTATCAAGGTAAATATCCATAGTTGGTGTAACGGGTTTTTTTCTTGCGTCAACTAGCTCAATTAATCTTGGAAGACCCAATGTTACGTTTCTTTCTGCAATTCCTGCAAAGTGGAATGTTCTTAATGTCATTTGTGTACCAGGTTCACCAATTGATTGAGCAGTGATAATTCCTACTGCTTGACCTGGTTCAACTTTAGCTTTATTGTATAATGATAGTCCTTTCTTACAAACAGCTTCTGCACCTTCTTTACTTAATTTAGAATCGAGCAATCCATCAGATACAAGTTGTTTTAATCTTGGATTGAATGTCTTTGTGTATTTCTTTGCTAAATCTAAAATTTCTTCTCTAGTTGCTTTTTTACCAGAATCAATAATTGTTTGAGATTCAATTAGTCTAGTAACATTAAATGCCTCACCATGATCACTTTTTGCTACATCTATTCCATCTTCACCATAAAGGAATTGAATGATGTGACCGTGTGGGTCTCTTACTGTACCATCATATTCTAATCTAATGTGTTCTAAGGCATTGATCAGTCTACGTTGCATGTATCCACTTTGTTGTGTTCTAACTGCAGTATCTACGAGTCCTTCTCTTCCACCCATTGCATGGAAAAAGAATTCCAGTGCAGACAAGCCTTCTCTATAATTTGATTTTACAAATCCATGTGCATCTGGATTGTTATCATGTTCTTGAAAATGAGGTAATGCACGATTGTTGTAACCAGAGTGTAATCTACTTCCACGTCTTGACTGTTGTCCCAACGCACCTGCCATTTGACCAATGTTAAGTGAAGAACCTCTTGCACCAGTTGTTGCCATGATTCTTCCAGCATTACTTTGATCAAGTGATTGATCTGCAGTCATTCCAGCTTTATCTCTTGCTTTTCCTAATTCATTGACAATGTATGCTTCTAGTGCTTCTTCAGGTCTCATTCCTCTAGTTAGTTTCAAAGTTCCTTTTTCATATTGAGAAGTAAGATCAGATATGATACCATATGTGTCTTGAATATCATCTAGAATCTGTTGTTTTTCTTTTTCTGGTACTTCAAGATCGGCATATCCGTAGCTAAAACCATAGTGAGTGATGTATTGTTTTACCATAATTAGAATAGAATTCAAAAATGTCTTTGCCTTGGCATTTCCATAATCTTTTGCAATTCTATGTAATACACTTTCTGGTTCTTCTGCACCAATTGATGATTTATCAATTACACCGCTGATTAGTTCACCGTTTTTAATTACAACATCTTTTTGTGCACCTTTTGTTCCTTTTGACCACTTTGATGTAATTACATAGTTGAAGTCTTTTGGCAAAAATAATGAAAATAGTTGTTTACCAGTATATGCTGGCCCATCTTTATTTTTAGTTCCAGGTTTTGGGAATTTATCATTATATCCACCAAGCATTGCGTAGTTGTAAAATTCTTGTGGGGTTAACACTGTATCATCTTTTGTTAAAAGATACGCTCCTGTAACAAAGTCTCTTAGAGCTCCAATGATTGGACCACCATATCTTGGAGAGATTAGTTGATCTTGAACTCTCATCAACAGAATTGCTTCTGCTCTAGCTTCTTCGCTTTGAGGAACATGGAGGTTCATTTCATCACCATCAAAGTCTGCGTTGTATGGAGGACATACAGATGGATGTAATCTGAAAGTTTTTCCTGGCAGCACTCTCACATAGTGAGCCATAATTGACATTTGGTGAAGAGAAGGTTGTCTGTTAAACAAGACGATGTCACCATTAGCAAGATGTCTTTCTACAAGATATCCAATTTCTAATGTTTCAGCTATTGTAGAACGATCTTCAACAAAGTCTAATCTAATTTTTACACCATCTGGTCTAACAATATAATTGACACCTGGGAATTGATTTGGACCATTTATTACAAGTGATCTCATTCTATCAATATTCCATTCAGTAACGATTTCAGGAATTGTCAGTTTCATTGCAATTTGTTCTGGCACTCCTACTTCAGACAAGTCTAAGTTAGGATCAGGTGAAATTACAGTTCTACTAGAAAAATCAACTCTCTTTCCAGACAGTGAACCCCTGAATCTTCCTTCTTTTCCTTTAAGTCTTTGAGTTAGTGTTTTTAGTGGACGTCCAGAACGATGGTGAGCTTGTGGGATTCCAGAAACTTCATTATCAAAATATGTAGTTGCGTGGTATTGTAACAAATCTACCAAATCTTGAACAATTAATGGCGGAGTTCCTGCTTCTTTGCTTTCTTTGAGTCTTTGATTTACTCTGATAATATCCACCATTTTATGTGTAAGATCATCTTCAGATCTGATTCCAGTTTCAAGAATAATTGAAGGTCTTACAGTTACTGGTGGAACAGGTAAAGCTTGTAAAATAAACCACTCTGGTCTTGCAGTAACAGGATCATATGCCAAGAGATTAAGATCATCGTCAATAATTTGAGTGAATCTTTCTCGAATTGTAATTGGAAGTAATCTATGTTCACCTATCTCTGTTTTTTCAACAAAGATAGTAGGCTTTGTAAAGATTAATTCATACTGAGTTTTTCCACAATGAGGACATTCTTTTGCTTTTTTTGCCTTTTCAATAATTTGTTCTGGGATACGTTTTTCTGAAATGACAGTATATGCTGCATGTTTTTCTTTAATTTTTCTAAATTCATCTAGATCTTCTTGCGGTACTTTGAGTCTTGCACAAGAACGACATGTTGATTGTAAAAGCTTGTAGATGTTATCAATAAATGCAATATGTAAAATTGGTTCTGCAAGTTCAATATGACCAAAATGCCCTGGACATCTAGCAGCAGTGTTTCCACATGTCAAGCATTTTTGTCCTGGTTCAAGTGTACCAAGTCTACCATCCATAAGACCTCCTTGAACTGGCATTCCATCTTCATCATATGTTTCTGGAGCTGTAATTTCTGCAACAGAGTATTTTCTGATTTCAGTTGGAGACCAAACTGAAAATCTTATTGAATCAATTGATTTTATTGCTTGAATCGACATTAGATTTTCTCCTTTATTATTAATCTTGGAGCAACATTCAAACTTTGCATTTCTTGTAATAAAAGTTTGAAGGCATATGCAACTGATACGGATGAAACTTTAGCTTTATCTCCACAAACTCTGCACACATATTTTCTTTGTTTAACATCATGATATGCAACTAGTCCACATCTCTCACAAACAAAAATATCTGATTTATCTGACTCATCAAGTAATCTATCTTTAAGAATCATGGATGCACCATACGCAATCAAACAATCTCTTTCCATTTCACCAAATCTCAATCCACCACCTCTTGCTCTACCTTCAGTAGGTTGTTTTGTCAACATCTGAACTTGACCACGAGCTCTTGCATGAATCTTGTCTGCTACCATGTGATGTAATTTTTGATAGTATACCACTCCAATGAAAACTTCTACTGGGAATGATTTTCCAGTTCGTCCATCATACATTGTTTCTTTACCAGAATATTTGAATCCAGCAGCGTCCATGACTGGTTTAACTTCTTCCATTTTTTCTCCAACAAATGCAGATCCATCAAATTGACTTCCTCTTAATGCAGCTGCCTTTCCACAAATTGATTCCATAAACATTCCAACAGTCATTCTTGAAGGGAATGCGTGTGGGTTGATCAATACGTCAGGTGAAATACCATTTGCAGTATATGGTAAATCTTCAGCTTTAGCTAAAATTCCAAGTACACCTTTTTGTCCATGTCTTGATGCAAATTTGTCACCGATTTCAGGAATTCTCATATCTCTTACTCTAATCTTGTACATCTTACCACCTTCATTGGATTGAGTCATCACAACAGTGTCAACAACACCTGTTTCAGATGGTCGTACTCCAATTGAAGTATCTCTTCTGTAAGGACCTGATGATTCAAATTCTCTATATTCTTCCATAAATCTTGGAGGACTAGTTTTACCAATCAGAATGTCTCCACCGTGTACGGGAGATTCAGATGCAACTACACCGTCTTCTTCTAATAATCGATAAGCTTTTTCTCCTTTGTATCCTCTAATATTATCTTCAGCATTTGGAATTTCAAAAGTATCACGCATTCCACCTGGGTATTGTTTTGCTTCAGCATCATAAATTCTAAAGAAGAAAGTTCTTCCCAAACCTCTATCAACTGATGCCTTACTTAGCACGATAGCATCTTCAATGTTATAACCGTCAAATGGTAATACTGCCACAACACAATTTTGGCCAGCTGGTCTGTCTTCCAATCCCAACAATTTCATTGCTTTTGTATTAACAATAGGAGTTTGTGGATAAAGCATCAAATGTTGTCTTACATAAGTACTGGTATTCATCATTGGAGTTGAAAATCCTAAACTTTGTTTTGCCATTGCAGATTCGTATGTGTTTCTTGGAGATTGGTTATGTTCTGGATATGGAATTATAGATGCACCTGCACCTAGAATGGCTGGTGGGAACACTTCAAGATGAGTGTGTTTCTTTGCATCTTTTTCATCTAATGTGATATAGCAGTTTTCTTCTTCATTTGCATCAATCATTTCCAATACTCCCATACGTAACAAATCAGTCCATGAAAGCAACTTTTTGGAAATTTTATCCAATAGATCTTGTGTAAGTAATGGTTTGTTTTCTTTAATTATAATTAGTGGACGTAAGACACGTCCTGCATTACAGTTAACATAAAGTCTTTTTGTAGAGCCTTCAATTTCTGATTTATGAAATGAGATTCCAACGTGAGGATGAATCTTTGAGTTTCTTCTAAGTTCTCTGAGAGATTCTGCTAATTGTGCACCATCTTTGTAAAACCCAATTAATCTACCATCAACGAATATTCTAGCCCCATCTTTTTTTACATCTTCTTTTGCATCAAAGAAGTGGATAGTTCCTAGATCATAAAGTTTCTCAACAATTTCTTCAGACGGGACATTTACAGAGATAATTCCAGAAAGGGCCAGATTTTTTACAAGACCACAATTTGAACCCTCAGGAGTTTCACTTGGACATATTCGTCCAAAATGAGTAGCATGCAAATCTCTTGCCTCAAAGTTAGGTTGAGTTCTACTAAGTGGTGATTGAATTCTTCTAAGATGACTAATGGTGGATAGGTAGTTTGTTCTATCAAGTAATTGAGTTACACCAACACGTCCTCTGCCCCAGTTACCTGTTGCAATAGCATTGTTTAATTTATCAGTAATAATTCCAGGACGAATTGCTGCGGCAACCGCATTAATGCCTCTTTTTTGACCAGATCTTTCTAATTGGTATTTCATATCTCGAACTAAATTTCTAAAAGCAGTTCTAAATAGATCTGCCAACATTTGTCCAGCAAATTTAATCACTTTATTTCCATAATGATCTTTGTCATCTGGAGAAATCCAACCTAGTTTAAGTTCTAATAATTTACATGCTGCTTCGCCCAGAAATTGTGCTTTTTCTTTTCTGTTTTCAGGATGCTTACCTAAGTGTGGTAATAGTCCCCAATCCAAAAGTGTCTCTGCTCGTTTAATTTGAAACTCTTCTAACATTCCAGGTGCAATTCTTTTACTGATGTAAACAATTGCATCTTTTGCTGTAGGTACATCACCTGCTTTTTCAAATGATCCTTCTAATTCATTTTGAATTTCATCTACAAGCGAAACTGCTGCTGCAATCTCTCTATCAGATTCTAATCCAAGTGCTCTTGTTAAAGTGACAACTGGAATATCTACAGGAGAGCCAGGAATTCTGGCTACAATTAATCCATCATTTTTCATAACTAATTCTAGTTTTGCACGATAACCTACAATAGAAGAATAGACCTTAGCTTTGAAGACAGTATTTCCACCAACACTTTCTCTGTCAACAATTATTTTATTGTATGAAAGATCTTCTAGCCCTACAATAACTCGTTCAGAACCATTTATGATAAAGTAACCACCAGGATCATTTGGATCTTCTCCATGTTCTATGAGTTTTTGAGTTGAAAAATTATGTAAAATACAAGCATTTGATTTTGCCATTACTGGAACATCGCCAATATGTACAAATCTAGATTCCAAAATTTTACCATCTTCAACAACACTGGCTTCCATCATAACAGGTGCAGAGTAAGAAACGTTTCTTAGTCTAGCTTCAGCTGGAGTAATATGAGTAATAGAACCATCAAGTTCCATCATTCTTGGTTGTTGAAGCTTGACTTTACCTAATTGAATTTTGTAAGGATATTCTGCATTTTCAATTTCAATTTGACCTACTTCATTTATGATACTTTGAAGACCTCTTTCTAAAAATTCATCAAATGAGTTAAGGTGTTGACGTGCGATACCTTCACGTTTTAAGATATCTTGAATTACTGGCCAGCGTTTTACTGATGAATCTGCCATTTAAACTTCCACCACGTATCGATAATAAAGACTCTCACCGGCAGTAGGACTTATTCTTGTGATTTTTATCATATCGCCTGGTTTAACACCCAGTCCCAATATTGCAGGATCGTTTACAAAAATTAACGGTAATTCAGTAGGTTTGCAATTATATTTTTTTAAAACTTCTTCAGCTTCTTGCTTTGAAATAATTTCGTGTTTTGGTACATAGATATGATCAGGTACAAGAACTTGGTTTTTCTTAGTTGCCATTTACTAAACCTCCATGACGAACATTAAATGTAATAGTAAACAAAACACACAAACTGTCAAAAACTCACGCTCAGGTTAATATATATCTAATCTGAAATTCGGCATGAATCACTCTTTTTTCTCTTTAGTCAATAATATTTTCCACAACCTTAAATAAGATAAATTCAGGCGTAAAATTGATGAATACTCATCTATCGGTGTTAGCCTTATCTGCAATTATCATTGCAAGTATAGGATTAGCACCAGCATTTGGACAAACGGATTCAATCTCGGTTACTACAGATAAGCAATCATACGAAGATGGCGATACAATCTTAGTAACTGGTGAAGTGAAAGACCGTCTTTCAGGAGTTCCTGTTAGTCTCAGACTAGTAGCCCCTAATGGCAACTTAGTAACAGTTGCACAAATTGACGTTAACGCAGACAAAACATACAGTACTGAGTTAATTGCAGGTGGGGCACTAATGAAATCTGGGGGGACATATACAGTTACAGCATTCTATGGAACCGAACATCGTGTAGCTGAAACTACATTTACATTTGCAGGTTCAATGGGAGGAACACCAACATCACCTACAATACAAGTTACTGGTACTGACTTTATGGTCAACTACAAGATAACTGGTGGTAAGCTTATCAGTATTACTCCTGATGTAGAAGCACACTCCCTGATAATTGCAATAAATGCAAGTCAGGATGGTACACTTGTCATCACATTGCCAAGATCTTTGATCGATGCAAAGATGGGTGATCAAGATGATACATTCTTTGTCTTAGTAGACGGAGAAGAAGTAGACTTTGAGGAAACTGCAACATCTACAGATAGAACACTAACAATACAATTCCCAGCAGGTGCTGAGGAAATTGAGATTATTGGTACCGTAGTAGTCCCAGAATTTGGTACAATCGCAGTTATGATTCTAGCAGTAGCAATTATATCAATAATTGCAGTATCTGCAAAATCAAGACTAAGCATTATGCCAAGATACTAAATTCATCTTTTTTTCTCTTTTTAAGATTTGTAATTTGAAGGGGTCAGAATCTGATCTTCTCTGTGTTTACTTCATGTTTGGGTATTTTTACAAAAACTCCTTTTTAAAAATATATATTAATACCAAGCAACCGTTTGCAGATTAGAATGAATTTTAAACGATCAACAACATCAATGACATTAGCTCTAGTAGCATTGTCAATAATCGCAATAACTTCAATTCAACAGGATGCTTTTGCTCAAACTACAGGAATATCAGTTTCAGCTACATCTTCAGAAAGATCTGATACCATATCAGTTAGTGGACACACAATGTCACAAATTACAGATGTAACATTCACAGTGATTTCTCCAAGTCAAAATATAGTTAGTGTTGATCAAGTAAAACCAGATGCAATGGGAAACTTTGCCACAGAATTTAAAGTCAATTCAATGTGGAAAGAAGATGGATTTTACACCATTAAAGTTGAACAAACTCCACATGGAAGTGCATTATACAAGTTATCACTCCGTGTTGAAATAATCAACGGTATGACTACAAAAACAGATGTCACTCAATCCACTGAAAAACCAGGAGTCTTTGAATCAAAACCTGTAGTAAGAACAGGATTGACAATTAAAGAAGCAAATTCAATGGCAGGATCAAATACAATTTCAATAAGTGGAACTACAGATAGTGCCAATTCTATTACAATCAAAGTAGTAGCACCAAATGGAAATGTGGTTTTAGTTGATCAATTTGTACCAATTCTAGATGCACAAGGTAATTTCAGGAAAGACATTACAACTGGAGGACCATTATGGAAACAAGATGGAAATTATAAGATCACAGCTCAGCAAGGAGATGATCCTAGATACAAGTATTCTATTGAAGTCGGAATAAAAGACGGTGTTGTAATTCCAGAATTTGGTACAATCGCAGTTATGATTCTAGCAGTAGCAATTATATCAATAATTGCAGTATCTGCAAAATCAAGACTAAGCATTATGCCAAGATACTAAACCTACAACTTTTCTCAATTTTTAAATATACATAAATAGAGATGGGTTCAATTCGCAAATAAGATGAACAACCGTACGTCGTTCGCGCTATTGGCCGTTTTGACTGCAGTCGGTACTTTAACTTTGTCATCAGCATATGCTCAAGCATGTGTGGGTTGTCAACAAACAGATGGCGGAAGAGAAGCAGCAAATCAAATGTTGCTTATGGGTCTTCCAATTTCTGTTTGGACAGATAAAACAACTTATGATAATGGTGATAAAATTATGGTATACGGTAAAGTAGCAAATGTTTCTGAAATGCCAGTAACACTTACTGTTATGAGTCCATTAAATTCTGTTGTCGCAATTGCTCAATTAGATGTCAAAAGTGATGGTAGTTTTGAAACGACTCTAAATACAGGGGGGGAATTGTGGAAACATAAAGGTACATACATCATAAAAGTCAACTATGGTACTTTTGAAAAAAATAACAAAGTACTTGTTGAACTAACAGGTGGAACTTCAACTGGCTCTAACAATTGTGGTCCTTCAGAGATATATCTAAAGGGCAATTATTGTGTACCATACAGTATTACAGGTGGAATGGTAACTGGAGCAAGTATCAACAGTAATGACAATTCAATTATTGTTAGAATCAGTGCAGATGAAGATGGAACATTCACATTAAGTCCAGAAAAATCAATCCTAAACGGTATCTTCATGGTACTAGTTGATGGAGAAGAATCGAATGATGTTGAAATTAGTGGCAACAGTGTCACAGTAATGTTCCCAGCAGGTGCTGAGAAAATTGAAGTAATAGGTACCTCCGTAATTCCAGAATTTGGTACAATCGCAGTTATGATTCTAGCAGTAGCAATTATATCAATAATTGCAGTATCTGCAAAATCAAGACTAAGCATTATGCCAAGATACTAAACCTACAACTTTTTTCATTTTTTCATTTTATAGATAGTAAAGGAAATATAGAATCATTCAATAAGAAATTTTGTGAAAGTTGTAATTATTTCATGGATTTTAATTTTATTGATTGTTTTTACTTTACCAGCTTTTGCAGATTCACTAATTTCTATAGAAACAAATGCTAAATCCTACAAAGAAGGGGAAACAGTTGTAATTTCAGGCAAAGTAAATACGGTCATAGTAGGTACACCGGTAACATTGCAGATTTTCAATGAGGGTAATTTGGTGGATATTGCACAAATCACAGTTGCTGCAGATGGTAGTTACTCACACACAATAATTGCACAGGGTCCTTTATGGGCTAAATCTGGAGAGTATACAGCAAGAGCATCGTTTGGAGAGGGAAATATTGCAGAAACTCAATTTAATTATTCGTTAAAAACAGGAGTATCTACAACAGACACATTTGAAGTAGATGCAGGCAGTCATGGTACATTTGATGTAGAATATTCCATAGAGGGCGGAACTGTAAAAAACATGGTAGTAGATCAGGATATTTTTGCGTTAATAGTTACAATTGATTCTACAGATAATGGTTCCATTTCATTAAAAATTCCAAGAGAAGCACTAGATGCAAAAAAACAAGACAACACTGATGATATATTCATTATAATTATTGATGGAATTGAAGCGCCGTATCAAGAAACTGTAACAGATTCAGGTTCAAGAGTGATCACAGTTAATTTTGAACAAGGAGATTCAGATATCGAAATAATAGGTACCTCTGTAATTCCAGAATTTGGTACAATCGCAGTTATGATTCTAGCAGTAGGAATCATAACAACAATAGTAGCTACAAGAAATAAAGTTCAAATACGTTTTTAGGATTTAATTAAAAAGAATATTTTTCTTTAAAGGGTGAGACAGAACGCAGTTCCATAGTGACTTTTTTTAGGATATCTACAGTTTCATTAATTTGATCTAAAGTATTAAACAATCCAACAGTCAACCTCAATGAACCAGTAATCTGTTCGTATGAATATCCCATAGCTTGTAAAACATGTGATGCCTTTTGTGTATGAACAGAACACGCAGAACCTGTTGATGCAGCTACACCGTATTCATCTAATTTTATAATTAGATCTTCTCCTGCAACTCCAAGAAATGTAAAATGTGCATTGTTTGGTAATCTATTTTCAGGATGACCGTTAAGTGTGACACCTGGAATTTCACTAAGAATTTTTGTAACAAGAATATCTCTGAGATTTTTCATGTGAGATGTATTTTCAGACAAATGCAGTGCAGCAATTTCACATGCTTTTCCAAACCCCACAATATTTGCTACGTTTTCAGTACCTGAACGTAAGCCATGTTCTTGACCTCCACCTAGAATAATTGGATCTATGTCAATACCCTTTCTAATATACAATGCCCCAATTCCTTTTGGTCCATTAATTTTATGTGAAGATATTGAAAGTAAATCCACACCTAATTTTTTTACATCTATTGGTAATTTTCCTACTGCTTGAACCGCATCTGTATGAAAGGGAATATTTTTTTCGTTGCATAATTTAGTAATTTCAGAAATTGGTTCTATAGTGCCTACCTCATTATTTGCAAACATGATTGAAACAAGACAGGTATTATTTGAAAGTGAATTTTGCAAAGCATCAAAATTTACTACACCGTAATTATCAACAGGTAGATAAATTACATCAAATCCATTCCTTGCTAGTTTTTTACATGGTTCCAGTATGGCATCGTGCTCAATAGAGCAGGTAATTATTTGAGAATTAGGCTTTTTCGCTGAAATTCCACAAAGTGCAGTATTATTTGATTCAGTTCCACCCGAAGTAAGTAAAATTTCAGAAGGATCAGCATTAATCAGCATAGCGATTTGTTTTCTTGCTTTTTCTATAGCTTTATTGGCTAATCTACCATAACGATGTATTGATGAAGGATTACCATATTGTTCTTTAAGATATGGCAACATTGCCTCCAAAACACTTTCATGAATTTGTGTTGATGCCGCATTATCAAGATATATCAATCTGTAATCACATTAATTTTTCCTGGCCTATATCCATCTGGATCAACACGGACTGATAAGAATCCAATTAATTTTAATTTGTTTGTTATTTCATTCAAAATATCATCTTCAAAAACAGAAATACGATCTTTATCTACTTCGATTTTTGCATTTCCGTTAAGATCTCTAACTCTAACTTGTTTTAGATTTGTGATTTGTTTTACAATTGTTTCTCCTAGTTCTATTCGTGTTAATCTTTCAGCAGTTACTCTTTGTCCCCATGGAATACGTGAAGCTAAACAAGAATTAGATGGTTTATCATATACAGATAAGCCTATCAATTGGGCAGTTCTTCGAATTTCATTTTTTGTAAAATTAGTTTCTACTAATGGACTTCTAATACCGTTTCTCTTTAATGCATCAATTCCTGGCCTATATTCACCTAAATCATCTAAATTTGTCCCATCAACAATAAATTCAACATTGTGTTGTTTTGCCAAAGTTATCAAGTGATCACCTAATTCCAACCTACAATGAAAGCAACGATCAGATGAATTCTTGACAAAGTCTTCATTTTGAAGCTCATCATAATCTAAAAGAATTTGCTTAATTCCAATTTCTGAACAAATTTGCTTTGCTGTTTCGAGTTCTTCTTTTGATAAAGTTTTGTAATCAGCAGTAACTGCAATCGCAGAAGGACCTAATTTTTGAAATGCAGCATATGCTACAAGTGCACTATCAACACCGCCTGAAAGTGCAATCATCACTTTGTTTTTGTTTTCAAACCAATCAACAAGATCATCGAGTTTGGCCACATCAATCACCTAGTTGCACAATCTTTGCTCTAATCAAAGATTCTGTTTCCTTTATGGATTTATTTAGTTTATTAGATATCGATTTCAGATCATCAAATTCAATTTTAAAGTAATTTTTTCCTTTAAATGATGAAACTTTGTATTTTACGATAAACTCTTTTCCATCTAGAATTAATTTAGCATTATGATGTGTTCTTGGAACAATAAATCTATCAGAAGTAGTTATACGTATTCCTAATGTTCCAGTTTCAATTACCAGAATATCCATAATATCATGTAGTGACGCATCATCACAAATTACAGTTATCAAATTTGTTGGTCTTCCTTTTTTTGTGATACCATGGTAAATAGAAACATCTTTGGCACCACTGTTCATAATTTTTTCAATCGTACTTGCCAAAATTTCTCCAGATGTATCATCAACATTGGTTTCTAAAATTTTAACAGAGTCGGATTGAAAGTTTTGTGTTTGTGTTCCTTTTACAATTTTTAATACATTTGAAAATCCATCAAAGTTTTTTGCCCCTGCGCCATATCCAATAGAGTTAATCTGCATTAAGGGATAGTAATCCACAGCTGTTTTTGAGAGATTGACTAGAATGCTAGCACCAGTAGGAGTGGTTAATTCATCACTTACCAGACCACCGTGAATGAATAATTTTGAATTTTTAAAGATCTCAAGAATGGCACTTGCCGGATTAGACATTGTACCATGAGAAAAAGTTACAGTCCCTCCGCCAATTGCAATAGGCATACAAACAATTTCTTCATCAAACATCTCTAAATCATCCAGTGCAATTGCAGTTCCAACAATATCAATCAAAGTATCAATACTAGATGCTTCATGAAAATGAACTGAATCAATAGGTAAACCATGAATTTTAGATTCAGATGAAATCAGAGTATCAATACAAGATTCTGCAAAGATTTTCGCCCTATCAGAAAGACCAATTTCTTGGGTCAAATCAACAATTGCTTTTTTTATTTCAATACCCTTTCTTTCATGAACATTTTCATCTATTTCTAAAAATAGGGCAGTTGCATCTATACCATGTTTATCTATTTTTTTAAAATCAATTTGTTTAATAATTGAATTAGATAGAAATTTTTTAGATAGGTTAATGCCATTAATGATTTTTGTTTTATTTGCACCCAAATCTACCAAAGAGCACAAAAGCATATCACCAGATATACCTGCAATTTGAGGATCTATTACAACAACCATAGATAGAAGATTACTAAAAATGCATATAAATTCTGTCTAAAGAGATAAAAAATTTCACTAGATTTAATTATTGAAAAATTTGCAGCTTAATTTATGATTACAATAATAGGTTCAGGAAAAGTTGGTGGAGATGCAGCTTTATTCTCAGCATTAAAGCGATTAGATGACCAAATTCTATTACTTGATGTTGTAGAGGGATTACCACTTGGTGAAGCAATGGATATCAACCACATGTTATCAGAGCAAGGAATCGATGTAGAAGTAAAGGGCTCTAGCAATTTTGCAGATATGAAAGGCTCCAACATAGTAGTAGTAGTAGCAGGTTCTGGAAGAAAACCAGGAATGACAAGAATGGATCTTTTAAAAATTAATGCAACTATTGTAAAAAGCGTTGTAGAAAATATTAAAAAATACGCAAATGATTCTATGATAATTCCAGTTACAAATCCACTTGATCCTATGGCATACATTACTTACAAGGTTTCAGGATTTGATAGAAGCAGAGTATTTGGAATGGGTGGAATGTTAGATTTATCTAGATTTAGACAATTTATACATGAAGCTACAGGTCATTCTCGTGATTCTATTAGAGCACTTGTAATTGGGGAACATGGTGAAAACATGTTACCTTTACCAAGATTTTCCTCAGTTTCAGGAATTCCACTTACTTCATTTCTTCCAAAACAAAAATTAGATGAACTTGTTCAAAACACAAAACAGGTTGCTGCAAAGGTAATTGAATTAAAAGGTGCAACAATACATGCACCTGGAAATGCAATTTCAGCAATGATTGAATCAGTGGTAAGAGATAGAAAACAAGTGATTCCAGTTTCGACATTTCTAAAAGGAGAGTATGGTCATTCAGATGTTACAATAGGAGTTCCTGCAGTAATTGGAAAAAATGGTGTTGAAAAAATAATAGAATTAGATCTAAATACTGAAGAAAAACAATTGTTTGATACAGCAGTACAAAGTGTAAAAAGTGCAATTTCAGGCATACAAATCTAAGCGTTTTTTTATTCAAACAATGGTGTAATATTATTGGAAATTCATGAAATTTTAGAATCTCTAGAAAAAGGAAAAATTTCAGTAAACAATGCAAAAAAAATGTTATCTCTTTATTCCATTGAGAAAATAGAAGGTATTGCTAAAATTGACATAAACAGAAGAAAACGAAAAGGGATACCAGAAGTAATTTTTGCAGAGACTAAAAAACTAGATGAAATTAAAAAAATAATAAAGAAAATACTTGTGAAAACAAATTCAGTGGTAGTTTCAAGAATAAACAAAGAAGATTATCCCAAAATTATAGTATTTGCAAAAAAATTAAAAGTAAAAATCAAAACTGGAAAAAATTCATCAACAATAGTACTTTTTAAAAATCCAATAAAATTTGAAGGTGGAAAAGTAGGAATACTTACAGCAGGAACGTCAGACATAGGAGTTGCAGAAGAGTCTAGACTTATGAGTGAGGCAATGAATTGTAAATGCATTTCAAGCTACGATGTTGGAGTTGCAGGAATTCAAAGAATATTCCCAATTTTAAAAGAAATGATAAAAGAAGAAGTAGATTGCATTATTGTGGTAGCCGGAATGGAAGGAGCACTAGCTACTCTAGTCTCATCCATGGTAGATATTCCAGTAATTGGGATACCCACATCTGTCGGTTATGGTTATGGGGGAAAAGGAGTGGCGGCTCTTGCATCAATGTTACAAAGTTGTTCATTAGGATTATCAGTAGTCAATATCGATAATGGGATTGCAGCTGGAGCAATAGCAGCAAATATTGCAAATAGAGCTGTACGGAAAAATAGATCAAAATAACATCAAAAGAAGAAAATTTTAGAAAATTAGGCGATTGATTGACCTCGTAAATGATATATAGCATACAAGAACGAATCTTGTTAATATTGGCTGGGAAACGAATTGTTCTAACTGCTGATCGTAGTTTAATGACAAATTATAGAGGGAATTTTTTGTATGGGTTTATTGCATGTGGACCATATGAAGTACTTCCTGAATGGGTTTTTGACAAGGTGTTTTGTCCAGCAGTTGAAACGGATCCAGTTACAGGCGAAGCAAAAGTTGCTCAAGTTGGATTAAGAAGAGTAGAAAGTGCATTACTGCAAGGATACAAACGAGATGAAGTGTTTATTGCAAATCCAGAGATGTTAGAAAAATCAATTGGCCCAGATACTAAAGTAGTCGGAATTAATGTAATGGATCCGCTTGGAATGGCACCAGTTACAACAACAATGTCACCTGAAAAATTATCATATGTTGCAATGAAATTTAAAAAAATGTGCGCCAACATAATACAACTAAAAAAGAAATATGATTTTCATGTAGTAGTTGGTGGTAATGGCGCATGGGAGCTTGCAAAATCAGATAGAATGCAGATCCATGGAATTGATACAGTTGTAGTTGGCGAGGCAGATGAATTAGCATTAGATCTATTTCATGATTTAGAAAAAGGGGATGCACCAGAATTAATGCATTGTTTTGTAAAGAACATACAAAATATTCCAATTATTGAAGGGCCTACAATAAATTCACTAATTGAAGCAATGAGAGGGTGTGGTAGAGGATGTGATTTTTGTGATGTCAATAAGAGATCGAAAAAAGATTTGCCATTAGAAAGATTGCAACATGAAGCAAAAATTAACTTAGATTATGGATTTGATTCTATTTGGCTTCATTCTGATGAAATGTTACTTTATGGATGTGATAATAGAGACTTTATTCCAAACAGGGATGCAATCACAGAACTATGGAGAGGTTTGAAAGGATTAGGAGCAAATTTTATTGGAACAACTCATATGACTTTCTCAGCAGTGGCAGCAGATCCAGAATTAATGCGACAAATTTCAAGTATCAATAAACAAGATGAAACAGGTAGATGGCTTGCAACTAATTTAGGAATTGAAACAGTTGCACCAAACATGGTTAGAAAGCATCTCGGTGTAAAAACAAGACCGTTTGCTCCAGAAGAATGGGGCAGTGTAGTAAGAGAAGGCGCAAAAATATTAAATGAAAATCATTGGTTCCCAGCTGCAACCATAATCATTGGTTGGCCAGATGAAACTCCAGATGATGTTCAATATACAATTGATATGATGAGTGATTTTAGAGAAATGAACTTTAGGGGATTGGTAGCACCATTACTTTACCAAGACTTTAGTGAAAAGAATTCAATGCATTTTGGAAACTTGAATGAAGCACAATTTACATTGTTTTGGAAATGTTGGGAAAATAATCTCAGAGTGATTAATGATATAATTCCAATTATTCTTAGAAATAAGACATATGGACCACCAATGAAAGTATTCATGTATGGAATTCTAAAAGCAGGCACTTGGGCAATCATGAGGTATCTTAGAGGATTATGCAAAGATCTATTCAATGGCAGAACTCCAGATGAAATTATTGATAAATACGCAAGAAGTAGATCAGTATCTGCCCCAAAGATTCAAACAAAAAAATTATAAATTTTTAATAGCTTCGTCTGCAATAGTATTTCTTTTTGGTGTTAAAGATACAAAGTAATTTTTGTCTGCCCTTTCAATAGAATTGACTTTCTTGAAAGACTTTGAATTAATATCAAATTCATAAATTCCTGATTCAAGTGTACCTTTAGCATAAATCATAAGATATGTATCTCCAGTTGCAGGGCTAAGTGGAATAAATGCCATAATGTATCCCTTGTACGAATTAATTGGCATTGTATTTTTCATTGGTGGAGCTGCAGATGACATATACAAGAAAATATCCTCGATAGTATCAAATTCTTCATACTCAATTTGCATTTAAATTAGTATTTTTGTTTCAATATAATAACTTAGAGTGACAAGAATAGGCATTAAAGAAAAGATATAACTTTTGTAAAGTTATGATAGATTTTTTTTTGTTTTTCTATTTTTAATAATTTTAACAATTACAGATACAGAAATTACTATAATAGCAACAACAAATGCTATTTGACCAATTTCTATAGTGTACAAAAATAAATGAGGTAAAAGCCCAAAAAACAAGATTTCAAACATGTTCATATTTTATTAAAACTCCAGAAAGAGTCATCATAAGATGATCTTCCTGGATTGTTGGCGTGCAAACCAATTATTTTAATAAAAAGAATTTTCAGCATTAAATGTTTGGTTAAATGATAAGTTAGAAAAATCATAAAATGATTAGAGATTATGATGAAGGTTTTCGGAGTTTTGCTGCACTTATAGCACCTACTGCGGTAATAGCAGAAGCAATGACAGCTGTCCATTGTAAGAGTGAATTGTTTTGTTCAGATTCTGATTTTGACGATTCAACTCCAGTAACAACATCAGGGCAACCATCTGTGTCTTGGAATCCATTAATGGTTTCAGCTTGTGTTGGACAAGAATCAGTAGAATCAGGAATACCGTCACCATCAGTATCAGTTAAAGGAACTTCATCAGGGCAACCATCTGTGTCTTCAAATCCGTTAAATGTTTCAGGAGAACGAGGACATACATCAATAGAATTTATAATGTCATCATTATCTGAATCTTGAACAGTTAAAACATCTGGACAACCATCTGTGTCTTCAAACCCATTGATTGTTTCAGGTTGTGTTGGACATTGATCGAAATTATCCATAATGCCATCATTATCTGAATCTTTTGGGGCTATAGCGTCAGGACAACCATCAAGATCATCAAATCCATTGATTGTTTCAGGTTGTGTTGGACATTTATCAATAGAGTCAGAAATTCCGTCACCATCAGTATCAGTTGGTGGAACTACATCAGGGCAACCATCTGTGTCTTCAAACCCATTGACAGTTTCAGGTTCAGTTGGACAAGAATCAGTAGAATCAGGAATACCGTCACCATCAGTATCAAGTTCTTGAGCAAATACATTATTTGGCAGTAAGAGGAATAATAAGATAAAACCAAATAAGACCAATTTTGAATTGTTTTTCATGTTTCTTTACCGAGCGATAACTTGTTTCAAATACCAGATAAAAAACGTTGAGAATGTTTTGTCGTTTAATCAAAAATTTGATTATTTATTATAAAAATTTGGAGTTATTTTCTGGATTTGAGATGTTTGTGAACTTTAAATCCAACTACAGTAGGTGCTGCAATATACATTCCCAAGTTTAAGACAATTACAGATATTCCTAATCCTAACACCTCAGCATCAGAACCATTTTCAGCTAGTGTCATAATAGATAGTGTAGAAATCATAGGAGTGATGAAAGCTCTTACTGCTTCTTGGAACATTGGGTTTTCTCTTTCTAGATCAGCAATTGTTGGTGAGAATGAATAATAGAACTGATTGAATCCACTCATGAATGCCATTCCAGATGAAGTACTCATTACAGTATTATCTCTGACTTCTCTTAGGAACTGCACCTGAGGAGCTAACTCGGTACCATATGCAGCAGTTGCAATTAGACATCCACCGCCCTTTGGTTTTTCTGTTTTAACTACTTGGCAGATACCGTTGACTAATTCAGTTCCTGCACCACAAGTTGGTTGTGGTTCTGGTTCTGGTTCTGGTGTTGGTTCTGGTTCTGGTGTTGGTTCTGAAATTACACATTTTCCATTAACTAAAGTTTCACCAGCATTACAAGTAATTGGTTTAACAGTACATTTTCCATCAACTAAAATTTGACCAGAAGGACATGTTGTTGGTTGAGTACCGCCAGATACAACTTTACCAGTACCACCAGTAAATTCAAATGTAATAGATGATTTTAATGCAGAGAAATTAGCAGAGACAGTATAGGTACCTGCTGTTTTGAATTGTGGGCCATCTGCTTTGAAACTTAATTGAAATGAACCGTCTGAATTAGGATGAATTTGATCTATTGTAACAATATTGTTATCAGGTGCACGAACAATAACTGCAACATCACCAGTGCCTGCAGTATCAATATTTTTTACAAGACCAGTGATAACAACTAATCCGCCTTGTGCATAAAGTGTTTTATCAGCTTTCAAATTTAGATCATTTCTCAAGTTAGGTGTAACAGTTATGCATTGATTATTTTGATATACTTGGTTTTCTCCACAGCCTGTATCAGAACATGTCCCATTTACAAATAGTTGACCATCTGCACAATCAGCTGCGGTTGCAGCATGTGCAGAACCAATAAATCCATAAAATACTACAGATACCAATAACAGTAACATAAACAACCCAAGTTTCATTTTCATTTGGAATCAGGCTTGAGGGTATTTATGTATTCAATGAAAGAAAAATTGACCTGTTCATATTCAAATGATACCTTTTTTGACCATGTATTGGATGGATTTTATAAAGTCATCATCCGAAATTTGATGGTTAGACCACCATATTGGAATATTTTTAACCCAACTAGGGACTACTTTATCATTTGTTGTGCTTGTTTTTGGCGACATAATGACTTTGTCTCTAGTCAAGTTGTTTAACATATCAACAAATTCAGAATCTGAAATGGAGGACCATCGTTTTGTGTTGTTTTTGATCCAATCAGGGATATTTGGAGATGCAGTGAATGAAACTGATCCAACGTTAACACCATTATAGAATAATTGAATTTTATAAACACCAACAACAGATTTCTCATTTATTGAGAAGGCAGTACGATAACTACCACTGTTAGATAAAACAGCAGAAAAATTTTGTGTGACACCATCAGGACGCATCAAAACGATAGATAGTGGGACACCATTTTTGGCATTAGAAATACTTCCAGATAAGATTACTTCTTCAGAATTACCAGATGAAGGAATCAGGATCATATTTTTGCTTAATTGTGGTGAAGTTGAAAATTGTGTAGATGATTTATAGGCTAATAAACTGAATATGTTTGGATTTCCAGATGCATCTCTAGAGTCATGATATTTTGCATCAAGACTTCCCCCAGCAGAGGAAATTAATTTTGTTCCAGATTTATCACAAATTTGTGAGGGCATTTTGAATGTGCCCTCAAACACGCCGGTACTTGGGCCAGTCTCAACTAGAGTAAATCCAGTAGAGGCCAGACCACCATATTCAATTCCATTTATCGTGCATCGTTTGTATCTAATATCTTTAATTAGAACCTCCAACAAAATATCCCCACTACTACCAACAGTGTCAACATTTGAAGAATTTGGATCATTGTTTACTAAATAGATATCAACAGTATCACTACGCAAATTAAGATCTGGATCTTTTAAAGTAATTGTAACTGGTTGACCAAATCTATACGAAGTGGAACCGGTATATACTACACCGGAATTAGTAAAAATATCAGATTTGGTAGAAATTGTTGTAACTACTCCTACTGCATCTAAATCAGAATATGAAATAGCGATTCCTTTTTCGTTAGTTAATTTATTAGTTATAATGAATTTAATTTCATTATCTGTTGATCTGAGTGTTTTAATGAAATTAGGATCTAAAATATTAAGTTGGTTAGCTGTAGCATATTCAAGTGAGCCAGTAAATGTTGATGAATTGTCATTTGTTTCTTCTAATTCAAATCTGTAAATAGCATTATTGACATCATTATTATTTTTTAGACCAAATGAAAATAAATCAAAAACAATAGGTTGTTTATTTTGTTCAGCAGAAATAGTTCCTACAGCAGAACCAAAATTAATTACAAGGTATACAGTTCCACTTTTACTAGATATTTGTTGAATATCTGAATCACTGAGTTGAACAAACCCATATGAAGAAGACAAATCACCAGAGTGAACTATAGTTACAGGCGAAGAGCCAAGAGTTGAAAATGAAAGAGTCATAGATGTGGTAGTAAAGTCAGTTATTCCAAAATCTTTTTCAAATGATCGAAGGTCATAGTTTAACCAATTAGTTCCATTTGTATTTGAAAGTGAAGAATCTAGAATAACAGATTGCAGGTTAGATGCGGAAATTCCAAGATTCATTGAAATTTGTTTAAAAGTGGGAATAGCAACATTTGACGTGTCAATAAACAATCTTGCAGAATTTTTGTCAGGTACTGAGGAATTTGATGTATCTCCACCAGATAAAGATGGAGATGATGGGTAAAACTGAACATCATACGCATTTCCAAGAGTGATAGGATTTCCAATCTTTAATGTAGGCACAATAGAAGTGTCTCTAAAGACATCCAAATGTTCTCTAGATCCTGAATTGATGTTTTGGTTAGGATCAAAAAGCACTACGGGATATTTTGTTCCAGGATTTAATGGCTTTTGTCCACTACCTACCGTCAAAGCAGGTTGAGTTATTGAAATAGAAGCTGTAGAAGATTCAGTAAGAACAGACATAGATTTCTTATTATATTCTATTTGTCCTGTTTGACCTCTTGGAGCATTATTAAGAATTGAAATTGTGGATTTATCAGAATCATCTGAACTATCAAATATTCCGGAATTCGGACCATTTTCAACTAAAGTTACAATTTTTGAAAATTGATTTCCAGAACCATCATTAACAGAAGTAGTAGGTTGTTTGTCATTAGATTTTAATTTCAAAATATTTCCCAATGTGATGGAAAGTTTACCATTATCTTTAAAACCCAAATTAGAAAGATATGGAATTAAATTTGCTAATCCAGCATTTCCATTTGCAGAGTTAGAACCGGAATTATCATATGCTTGATAAAAAGTAGAAGATGTTGAATTAATATTAAATGTCCATGAATCTTCATCTGTCGGATCTTGATTTAATTGAAAATCATTTACAGTTAGAAATACTTCTGAATTTTGAGGATACGTGTTTTTATCTAAATTAGAAGAAATATTTGCACTGTCATCATATTGAAGAACAACAGATTGTGGATTTCCTCCTGCGTTGTATTGAATTTTAACATCGTTATTAAAAGAGAAAAGTTGAATCAGTGGCCAAGCATTACGATCTAATCCAATTTGTCCAGAAGGGATATTGGAATTTGTATTAATTGATGGAGCATGTCTTACAACATTATTAAGAATTGTAGGAGTTGTTGGGGTTCCAGTACATTGAGTAAATGATGTAGCACCATTTGTAAAACCAGACAGGCCATTATTTCCAGGAACTGTAAATCCATCAGTGTCAGAAAGAGATATTCCAAAAACAGATGATGATGTATCCCTACTACAAAAAACACCAAAGTCCAAACCTTTACCAGAAGTAGCAGATTGCGTTGAATCTGCTATTTTTGCTTTGTTAACATTTGCAAAATATGCATACCAATTACCATCTGTAGATTGAACCATTCGTAGGGATTTACCGTTTATTGTAACATCTGGTTCACCTTTTCCTTGATCTGTATCATGTAAATTTGGATCACGGATAATGACTTCAACTACCATAGAACCAGAAAAATGATTGTTAAATTGAGAATT
>DATIFS010000022.1:0-19298 GCA_035455105.1 Nitrosarchaeum sp. | reverse complement strand
TAAAGCACCAAAAGTTGCTAAAGCACCAAAAGTTGCTAAAGCACCAAAAGTTGCTAAAGCACCAAAAGTTGCTAAAGCACCAAAAGTTGCTAAAGCACCAAAAGTTGCTAAAATCATAGAACCAATCCCAGAAACTGAATCAATAGCAATAAAAGCATAAGATTTGTTCATAGTTCATTGAACTCTCCAAGTGGGTTTTCACAGAAAACCGTTAATTTGGCGAGTCGTAATTTTTCTTTAAATATTCTTAAATTTGAAAATGGATATTTTGTTTCTATAACTGAAGGTTCTAACAAATTAGGTTCCATGGTAGTTTCATTGGCTACTGGTCCAACAGCCATTACAACAACTATTATTCCATCCAGAACTGAATCATTATTTTTAAAATTAACTGCTGAAAGAATTAGTACCAGAATGAAAGGCATTGCAGTGGTTTCATCATTTATTCAAAAAGAATTAGAAATCGATACTGCAAAAGCTATAATGTCAGAAATTATGGATATGATTCAGAATTGACCGATTTAAGAAACTATCTTTCATTGATAAAAAAGAGCGGTGATCTTAAAACTATAAAAACACAGGTTTCTACAAAATATGAAATTGCAGCAATCACTGCAAAAGTTGACGGTTCCAATGCTGTTTTATTTGAAAATATCGCAGAAAGTGATTTTAATCTAGTTTCTAATCTAGTTGGTACTAGGAAAAGATTTGCTCAAGCAATTGGGAGTCAAGAAGAAAAAATTCATGAAACCATGATATCTGCTATTAAAAAAGCCAAAAAACCTAAAATTATTCCCTCTGGAAAGTTTATGGAAAATAAATCAAAAAACATATCAATCATGCCTATTGTAACCCATTTTGAAAAAGAATCTGGGCCTTTCATAACCTCATCAATAGCATATGTCAAAAATCCTGAAACTGGAGAGCAAAATTCATCGTTTCATAGAATGATGCCAATTGACAAAACTCATTTTTCAATTAGAATGGTTGAAGGAAGACATCTTCACCGATGTTTTCTCGATGCAAAAGAACATCACGAAGATCTTAAAATTGCTATTACTGTAGGTGTTCATCCTGCAATATCTATTGCTGGAGCATATCAAGCTGAATGGGGTAAAGATGAAATCGATATTGCAAATTCTCTTTTAGGGTACAAACTTACTTTAGCTAAACTTCCTTACACTGGACTACATGTTCCTTCAGGAACTGAAATCGTCATGGAAGGAAAAATTCTCCAAGATAAAACTTATCCTGAATGGATGGTAGAAATGCTTCAAACTTATGATCATCACAGATCCCAACCAATTTTTGAGTTAGATTCTTTGTATTATAGAAATAATCCAATTTTTCATGATATTCTTTCTGGTTTTTCAGAACATCGATTATTAATGGGAATGCCAATCGAATCAAAATTAAATGGTGAATTGAAAAAAACATTCCCTCAAATTCAACAGGTATCAATGACAAATGGTGGATGTAATTGGTTACATGCAGTAGTACAAATAAAAAAGAAAACTAATTCTGAACCAAAAAAAATAATTCAACAAACGTTTGAATCACACCGTTCTTTAAAACAAGTTACTATAGTGGATGAAGACATTGATCCTAATAGTGCAGAATCTGTTGAATATGCAATGGCTACAAGATTTCAAGCTGATAAAGATTTGATAATAATAAAAAATGTACGAGGTTCTAGCCTCGATCCTTCTAGTGATCAAAAAAACCTAAAAACTGCAAAAATGGGTATTGATGCCACAAGATCTCTTTTAAAACGTCCTGAAGGATTTGAATTAGCAAAAATCCCTAAAATAGACAAAATAAACCTAAAACACTATTTTAAATAATTCAATATCTTTACTGCTTAAATTAAATTGGATGAAATGTAAAACAATCCTATTGCAAAACGACTCAGAAACTCCTCAAATTAGAGATAAAAGTCCATCAGAATCAAGTGCAGATGTAATTGTTAGAATGTTTCCGTCTGATGCAAATCCCGCAGGGAATGTGTTTGGAGGAGAAATTTTAAAGCATATTGATATGGTTGCAGGTATTGTTGCTCAAAGACACTCCCAATCAAACGCAGTAACTGTAAGTATGGATAGTGTAAATTTTATAAAACCTGTTTTTGTTGGGAATGTTCTAAAATTAAATGCTAGAATAAATTATGTGCATAATTCTTCAATGGAAATTGAAGTAAAAGCTGAAGCAGAAGATATCGTAACTGGCATTAAGACTGTAACCGGAACAGCTTTTGTGACTTTTGTTGGATTAGACAAAAATGGAAAACCAAAATGCGTTCCAAAATTATTACTCAAAACTGATGAAGATCGAACAAAATTCGCCGAAGGAAAAATCAGAATGGAAAATAGATTAAAACACCGTAAAAAATCTAATATTTGATTTTTATGGATCAGTTTAAGAGTCTCAAAAACTATTGATAGTTATGACATCAGAAGAAAAATCAAATGAATGGGATTCTCTTTGGCAAGAATATTCAAAATCTCTTGAAAATTGGAAAACTATGTTTGAGCAAATTCAAAATGCCACTAATGAAATGCAAAATAAATTTAATGATGTATGGGAAAAAGCTACCAAAGAATCTAGTGTAGATACTATGAAGCTATTTGGAGAAAATTGGCAAAAAGCACTTACTGATGCTGGAATGAAATCATTCAAAGAATTTGGTGAGTCTTGGCAAAAATCCCTTAATACGTCTAATGCATCAACATTCAAGCAGTTTATAGAAAATTGGCAAAATACTCTAAATTCATCTGGAATGGAACAAATAAAGGCTTATGGCGAAATGATGAAAAAATTTGCAGAGACATGGAATACCATGTGGCCTAATAAATCCAAATGACCTAAGACATTACAAGAATTCTTTTTTCTTAAAAACTATTCTTTTGTTTACTGCAAATTTTCAAAAATTTATGTCCATATTGTTAATTCTTTAATTTTCTTCCTTACATCCATTGAAAGTCTCTTCATTACAGAAATGTAAATTTTAGATGCATATACAATTTCAATTTCGCCTTCATCCTCAATATCTAAAAATGTTGAAACAGTGATTTGTTTTTCATTAATTCTAGGTTCATTATTGTTATTTCTTTTGTAATTAATTATATCTAAAAATATTGGTGTCTGTCTTTTAATTTCAATTTGTAATTCTTCAACTGATCTCAATTTATCATTTTTTAAATTAACTAATATTTCTTGATTAGGATCTTCTGCGTATCTTTCTTTAGCTCTAATCATAATCTTGATTTTTGGTAGTTTTTTTTGTTCATTTTGTAATTTACAACTTTTCTTGATAAAATTTGGATATGGATTTTGGTGTTCTTCCTCATATTTCTTATCAAACCATAAAAGAAAATCCATGGCTTTTTGATCATCTTTGATTTTTGCTTTTTCTAAAAATGCATCTCTAGTATATTTTCCAGAAATAAATAATCCAAAATCTCTATTCGCTTCTTCAAAAATTCCAGCATATACATTATTTACAGAATAAAGATATGAATTAAAAAAATACTTGACATAGTAAGGATCAGGCTCAAATCGTATTATCTGTTTTAAAATAGATTCACACTCTTCGATTTTCTCTTTACAATCCATTATTCTTTTTCAGAATAGATTGTAAATTTTGAACGTTTCTTTAAATTTTGTGCCAATTCTTTAAAAATTTCATTTACACTAACATCTACAAGATTAATTGTTGCATTTTCAATCACTATCTGCTTCTCAAATTTTTCCTTTATTGCAAAAGATACTGATGACCAATGAAGTATTCCCTTTAATTGTTCTTCTACCGTGATATTTGTAGTTGGAAAATTAGCAGGAGAAAACACAATTCCATTTGTCCATTGCATAGTTGGAATGCCTCCACCTGAGGATCTAGTACTAAATGCTATTTGTTTTACCCAGTCATCAAATTTGTATTCTATGACTTCATGGATTACTAATTTTTTCCAAGGTTCAATTGATATTTCCATTTGAAAGTATCTTGAATAAAACCAATTATAATCTTATTTTTTGTATCACATCTAAGTAAAAACAGTCATTCATACTCATTTTCTAAATTCATTCATACATTCTATTGTTTTATGACTACCTTAAAGATTAAATAATTTGAAAAATATCTCAATCAAATATTACTTGTTTGCCAAGCTTGATTGAATTGTTTTATGGCTTCTTGATATGCTTTAATTGAATCGTCACCAGAAGTTTTTAAAAATTTTTCCCACTGTTCGTTGAATTTTTTAATAGATCCTATGTTAGTTTCCTTGAAAATATTTTCAATCATTTTTGTTTGTTGTTTAATGTATTCTGGACCTATCTCTTGCCATGTACTATCCCAACTTGAGCTGACTTTTTTCAAAAGCTCCGTGTCTGATTCTAAGGCTCTTTGACAAGCATCATGATATGTCATCAATGTATCATTTGTTGCTTTTTGCCATTGTGCCAATGATTCTTTCCACACGCTTAAGGCTGCATTGTATTCTTTCCATGCTTTTTCAAATTCTGGTTTATTTGATGAAGATTTTGTCTGTTTTACAGGTTTAGTTGTTAATTTCTTTTCAGGCTTCTTTTTTGGACTATTTTTCTTCTTTGTAGCCATAAAATATATTAAAAATAGTAGATGTTAAAGTTTTCAATCCATTCATTATCTAGAATTATTAATTACTCTATTTTTCTTTAAATTTTGATGCCTTGCTAAAATTTGGTGCATATTTTTCTTCTTTATTTTTAAATAAATTGTAATGATATTCACATAAATTTCTGGTTTCTTTAAATCCTATTTTTACTGATTTATCAGCTCTAGTTTTACATTCTGATATACTGCATTTCAATATTTATTGTAATTTTATCTATTAATTAAATTATATAATTTTACGTATCAAAAATAATTTTATTTAATTATCGACACATATGCTATCTTTTTATGATTGTGAAATATTAAAAAAATATGTCGGAAGATGAAAAAGGAAAACGATTTCTTGAATTAATTGACCAACAAAATAATATCCAATGGAATATCATCACAAAATTAATTTTATTAGTTAATTCCAAATGGAATTCTTCTCAATTACAAATTGAAATTGAATCGTTATTAGAAAAACATTCTAAAATTACAAAAGAGCTTAATAGTTTAGATGAGAATAATCGTATTTTATAATGCAGAATCTATCATTAATGCTATAAACAAAACTGCCAAATAGGGACTAGAAAATTTAAACAATGTCCATGATGCTTTCTCCATAGGTTTTGCAATTACCCAAGCCGACAATATGATCATTAGAGCACCAGATGCTATTGCAGTCCATAAATAAACTGAACCTACCATTGCTTGTCCACTTTCAGTAGTTAAAAAGAACGGTACAATTGAAAATAATACCATTACAAAGGTTGAACCGGCAATTGCTCTTGCTGATGTTTTTTCAGATTGTACAGCTGTTAACATTGGAACATTAACTTTATTGTAGTCTTCTTTGAAATGTAATGTTAGAGCCCAAATATGCATTGGAATCCAAATAAACACAAGTCCTGCCATTGCTAAACCCATTGTCCATAAATCTGTTGTAGTAACTGCTACCCATCCTATCAATGGTGGCGAACCTCCACATAAACCTCCTAAGATTATGTTAGTTCTAGAATTTCGTTTTAGCATATATGAGTATACAAGAATATTGTTTGCTAAACCAAATGCAATGAAAACTGTTGCCCAAGTACCTTGTTCTAAAGTTGTTGTAAATGACATACCAAATGCTAACACTAAAGAAATTCCAGCTAATGCAAGCCCAAAATTTCTAGCTTTTTCAGCAGGATAGATTCTTTTTGATGGAAGCGGTCTATTTTTTGTTCTTTCCATAATAGCATCTATGTCTCTATCATGATAATTGGTTAAAGTATTCGCTGCTGCTGAACCTGCCGCAACTGAAAATAACATTAATGCCCATGTACCAAAAGAAATCTCAATGTTGTAAATATTTGATGCAGTTAAAGCTGCTCCAAATGCAGTAAAGACAAGTAAATACCAAATCTTTGGTTTTGTTAATTCATAATATACCGCAACACGAGATTCAGATTTTTGTTTTTGCAATGTCAGTCACTATCCTTTAATGACTTATATGGCATTGCTTTTGCTCGAGACTTCATTTCAATAAACGACTCTGATGACTGTATTCCTTCAATTCGCCCAATTTTTTCAGATACCATTTTGTGCATTTGATCTAATGATTTTGCATACATTGTTACTAAAATATCAAATCTTCCTGTAACTTCAGCAATTTCTCTTACTCCATCTATTTTAAATAATTCTTCAATTATATGATCTCGTTTTTTTGTATCCATGTTTATTCCTGTTAATGCTTTTACTCCATAACCAATTTCTGCATCATTTACAACAATTGTAAACCGTTCAATTAATTTCCGTTTTACTAGACGTTTTATTCTAGAATATACTACTGATGAATTAACATTAATTTTTTTTGATAATCTTGGAATTGAAATTGATGCATCATTAGATAATTCTGATAAAATTTGTAAATCTAAATCATCAATTTTTACCATTTAAAACACCCAAAGCGATCTAGATTTCTGGATCTTATAAAGTTATTATTGTAAAAATTACAAAAAATAGTCTAAATTTTACCTTTTTTGTAAAGCATCTCAGCTAACAAAACAGCACCTTTTGCTGATCCCATTTTTTTATTATGTGAAAATAATACGTACTTTAAACCATGATCAAATAATTGTTCTTTCTCAACTCTTCCAATAGTAGTTGTCATGCCATCACCCACACTACGTTCCATTCTTGGTTGAGGTCGTGTTGGATCTTCATGAAATGCATAATATTTTTCAGGAGATGATGGAAGCCCAGATACAGTACTTTCATTATTTGCATTATCATATGCTTGCTTTGCACTTTGAGGATCTATTTCTTTTTCAGTTTCTACAAAAACTGATTCTGTATGACCATCAATCACAGGAACTCTTGTACACGTACAGCTTACTCTAATATTAGCATCTTCAATTTTTCCATTCTTTAATTTACCTAGAATCTTTCTAGTTTCAATTCTTACCTTCTCTTCTTCTTTTGCAATATATGGTATAATATTATCAGTGATATTCATTGCAGAAACACCAGGGGCACGACCAGCTCCAGATATTGCTTGCATAGAAGTCATCATGACTTTTTTTGCACCATATTTTTCATAGAGTGGTTTTAAAGTAATTGCTAAACCTGTAGTAGTACAATTTGGAAGCGGGGCAACCCAACCCTTCCAATTTCTATTTTTCTTTTGTATTTCTAATAATTCTGACTGCTCATCATTTATTCCAGGAATTAAAATAGGTACATCTTCTTCATAACGATAAGCAGAACTAGTTGAAATTACTGGTAATTCCGCTGCAATCTTGGTTTCAATGTCTCTTGCTGCATTTGATTCAACTGCAGAAAAAACTAAATCTAATTGTGTCAAGTCTAATTCATCAATATTTTTTACAGTCATTTCTTTGATGTATTCTGGCATTTGACCATCTACCTCCCAAGATATTATTCCACTATTGGGATCTTTAATAGCATCAAGATATTTTTTTCCTGCAGATCGCTCAGATGCTGCAATTTGAGTAACTTCAAACCAAGGATGGTTATTTAATGATAGAACAAATTCTTGTCCCACAGAACCTGTAACGCCTACAATTGCAACTCTTTTTTTACCCACGATCTAAAAAATTTATTATTCAATTAATAATTGTTCTCTGAATTTTGACCAAAACATACTATATTAGCACAGACCACTTCAAATTATGAGGATAAATCAAAACATATCTGTACATAAACAAGTTCCACATGGAGGCCCCTTTTCAATAACACGCCCAACTTCTGATATTCTGGATTTCAGCTCAAACATTAGCCCTGTAGGTACTTCTCCATTGGTACGTAAAACAATAAAAAATCACCTAGAAACAATACAGATCTATCCTGATTCCGAATCGACTAAACTTAAAAAAAACCTTCAACACTATACCAAAATACATCATTCTCAAATTGTGACAGGAAATGGGGCTACAGAAATCATTTATAATTTCTGTCAAGCATTTTTGTCTGATAAAACTCCAATTCTAATTCCAATTCCAACATTTGGAGAGTATGAATCTGCAGCAAAACTTCGCGGTGCTAAAGTTTCATTTTTTAAAACAATGAATTTAGAAAAAGATATTGATAACTTTATTTCTAAACTTCCAAGTAATGGCTGTGTCTTTATCTGTAATCCAAATAATCCAACAGGCAATCTAATACCAAAAAAAACTTTACAGAAAATAATTGCATCTGCAAATAAAAAGAAAACTTTGGTATTCATTGATGAATGTTTTATTGAATTAGTTCCAGATTATGATGAGTCAATAATAAAATTAGTTAAAAACTATACAAATTTGTTTGTCTTACGATCTTTAACAAAATCATTTGCTCTAGCTGGTTTACGAATTGGTTATGGTATTGGTTCAAAACAAATGATTTCTGTTTTAAATAAAATAAAAATTCCATGGAATGTTTCAGGAATGGCACAACATGCTGCATCTGCTGCTCTTTCGGATTTATCTTATTTAGACAAAGTTAAAAAAATAATTAAAAAAGAATCGTTTTATCTAATTAATAATATTTCTAAATTGAATAATTTTCAATGTAATGCTACTTCAACAAACTTTATTTTAATAAAAACAAAAATAAAATCAAAAATACTTCAGAAAAAATTACTTGAAAAAAAAATCCTAATACGTGATTGTAGTACAATCCGTGGGTTAAATGACAATTACATTAGAATTGCTGTAAAAACAAGAAAAGAAAATGACAAATTAATCAAAGCTCTCGAGATGTTATGAAATCATTAATGATTCAAGGTACATCATCCGGTTCTGGTAAAACAACACTAGTTGCAGCACTGTGCAGAATTTTTGCTGATAAGGGATTTTCTGTGGCACCATTTAAGTCTCAAAACATGTCAAACTACGCCTACAAAACAAAAGATTTTGAAATATCTAGAGCACAAGCCATACAGGCATTAGCAGCACGATGTAAAATCACACCTGATCTGAATCCAATTCTTCTCAAACCTCTTGGAAATTACTACAGTAATGTATACCTTAATGGAAAAATGTTTAAAAAAATGCATGCATCTGAATACTATCAAAAATTCGTCCTAACTAAGGGAATTCAAATTGCTACCAAATCTCTAAAATTTCTTCAAAAAAATTATGATCTCGTTATTTTAGAAGGAGCTGGCTCCCCAACTGAAATTAATTTAAAAAAATCTGATATAGCAAATATGAGAATGGCAGAAATATCTGATTCACCTGTATTGCTAATTACAGATATTGATAGAGGAGGTTCATTTGCAAGTATTGTTGGTACTATGTCTCTTTTAGATAAAAGACATCAAAAATTAATCAAAGGATTTATTTTTAATAAATTTCGAGGTGACATTGATATTCTTAAACCAGGTTTTAAAAAAATTACAGATATAACAAAACGTTCAGTACTAGGTGTTATACCGATGATTGATCTAAATCTACCTGAAGAAGATTCGTTAAGTGGCAAAGCAAAAAACCTCACTTGGAATAAAAAAAGTCTAGATAAAATAGAAAATGAGATTGATAGGCTTAGTAAATTAGTAAATTCAAATTTGAATATTACAGAAATAGAGAGGATGATCAATTGATAATCGAATCAATACTTGTAGTATTTTTTGCACTTATATTGGATTTTGCAATTGGAGATCCTAGAAATAAATTTCATCCAACATCTTGGATAGGTTCTCTAATAGCAAAATTAACTCCATACGCAAAAAATTCATCTAACAATCTTGAAAAACTTGGAGGTATTTTTATTATTTTGATTACTAGTATAGTCGTTGCGTCTTTACTGATTTCTTTGAATCTTGGAATTAAATTGATTACTGTAAATTATCTGTACGTCATAATTTCAGTAATTGTAGGTGGTATATTGTTAAAGACAACTATCGCAATAAAAGGAATGGAAAAGCATGCACTTGCTGTAGTGACTGCTTTAGAGCAAGATGATATTTCTTCTGCTAGAAACAACTTATCTATGATTGTCAAGCGAAATACTACAAATCTTGACAAAAATCACGTATTTTCAGGCGTACTAGAAAGCATTAGTGAAAATACCGTAGATGGTATTATTGGACCTCTCTTTTACTTTGCATTTTTTGGATTACCTGGAGCATTTGTATATCGAGTTGTTAACACAGCAGATTCTATGATTGGATACAAGACAGATATTTTCAAAAACATAGGATGGTTTGGAGCAAACTGTGACAAAATTTTGAATTATATTCCATCTAGATTAACAGGAATTATCATGATACTTAGTGCCATGATTCTTGGACATAACTGGAAAAAATCCTACAAGATAATGATGCGTGATGGAAGAAAAACTGAAAGTCCTAACGCAGGTTATCCTATGGCAGCTATTGCTGGAGCTTTAGAAACAAAATTTGAAAAAATTGATCATTATTCACTTGGTGATGGAAGTATCTCATTTAACAAAGAACATGTGAAATCAGCTATTTCAATAATGAAAGTAACTTCAATATTATTTTGTAGCATTGTAGTTATTCCTATCATTTTACTTTTATCATATTTTGGATGGTGGATTCATGCTTAAAGAAATTGGTTCTGTATTTTCATTTTTGACTATTATTCCAACCAGTAATTCTAATCTAGAAACAATTGCAAAACACATGTATGTTTTTCCAATAGTTGGAATTGTAATTGGCTTAATTGTTGGTTCTGTAGGATTTGGACTTTCATTATTTTTAGAACCATTGATCGTAAGTTTGTTAGTAGTTGCTTCATTTGCAATACTGACTGGTATACATCATACTGATGGTCTAGCTGATTTTGCAGATGGTTTGATGGTAAAGGGAACAAAAGAAAAGAAATTGGCAGCAATGAAAGATCTTTCTACTGGTTCAGCAGGAATAGTTGCAATAGTTCTGTATGTTGTTGGATTAATAATTACAATCTCGTTATCTACAGGATATCAATTATTTCTAGCAATTTTACTTAGTGAGATATTTGCAAAATTCTCAATGGTTTTAATGGCAAGCATTGGAAAATCCGCATCCTTAGGCTCAAATTCTCCATTTGTTGAGATGATGAAAAACAAAAAAAAATTGATGTTGGCAGCTACAATTACTCTAATCCCATTGATTGTTCTTGGTGGTCTAACCGGATTACTCTTATTTGGAATAGGTACCGCTTTGACACTATTCCTAGTAGTCTTAACTGCTCGTAGTTTTGGAGGTATTACTGGAGATGTGTTGGGTGCTACAAACGAACTAACTCGATTAACATCTCTTCTAGTTTTTGTTTCAGTATGATTGGTATTGTTATGGCAGGTGGTAAAGGAAGTAGAATGAATTTAGCTGGAGAAAAACTGCTTTTAAAATATAAAAAACCTATTATTCTTCATGTAATTGATGCCTTAAAAAATTCTAAATGTTTTTCAAAAATACTAGCAATTACAAGTTCTAATTCTCCAAAAACAAAAAAATTATTAGAAGAAAACAATATTGATGTATTTAATACTCCAGGTGAAGGTTATGTTGAAGATCTTAATTTAGTTCTTCAATCATTAAATGATTTTGTTCTGATCACATCAGGAGATTTACCATATTTGGATGCAGATATTATAAAAAATATTGTAAATAAATACAATTCAGGAAATATCTGGACTACAATACTTGTTACAAAAAAATTTCTAAACTCATTACACCTTTCTACAAATTACTGGTTTGATTTTGAAAATCAACAATGTTGTTATACCGGAATTTCATTAGTAAACGCAAAAAATATTTCAACATTAGAAAACATATCTGAGAAATTTATAATAATTGATGATAAAAGAATCGCTTTTAATCTAAACACAAAACAAGATTATGATTTACTCAGCACTGCCTGAGATTTTTCCATTGATTTTTGCTTTGGAACCAGTTGGTTCAGCAATATTGTTGCCACAAGAATTACATACAACAGCTTGTGTTGCATGAGAATATACTACTTGTAACTCTCCACATTCATTACAATTAACTTTCTGGAACTTACTTGATGGTTTTGGAATTTCAATATGATCTTTCTTCATGCTGCTACCAACTCAAATTTCTTAATTCTAATGCCAATTTTATTGTATTTCTTTTTACATACTGTACATGTCATAAGTGGAGTTATTTTCTTAGTGACTTTTGCAGGTTTTGCAAGTTTTGGGAATTTTTGTCCACCATACCCTTGTTTACGTTCTGCATGTCTACGTTCTCCTCTTGCAGAACCTCTTCTTTTCCCGGCTTTGTAAATGGAAACCTTCTGCTCAGTATGTGTCTTACATTTAGGACAATACTTACGCATAACCTTGGGTATGTTCATATGAAAAAAACCGACTCAACGGTAATTTAAGCATTGAATCTATAATAGGTGCAAATTACAACAAAATTTGTGACTTCGAGCCTAGCGAATTCGATTTCTTCGTTAAACTCAGTAGCAATGGGTGACAAAAAAGCCGATCTTATATTAAAAAACTGTTCTTTACTATCAGTTTACACTAGAGAGATCATTCCAAAAATACAGATTGCTGTAGTTGATGATCGAATTGCATATGTTGGTCCTGATGCAGAACATGCAATTGGACCAAAAACAACTATTATTGATATCAAAGAACAGTATGTGAGTCCAGGTTTTGCTGATCCTCACTTACACATTGATCAATTTGTTTTACCTTCTGAATTTGCACAAAAATCCCTTCTATGTGGAGTAACATCACTTTTCTCAGATCCTATAGATATTGTTAGTGTATCTGGTTACAAAGGATTTCAAGAATTTCTAAAACTTGGTGAGGATTTGCCAATTAGAATATTTCAAGTCGTTCCAGGTGGACTTCCTGTTGATAGAAAATTTAGTAATAGTAATTCTTTATCATTATCTCAAGAAAAATCTGCAGTGAAACATCCACATGTTTTAGGATTAGGTGAAGTTTTTTCATGGACCAAGGTAACACTTAGAGATTCTAAAACAATGAAAACTTTGTATGCCATGTTAGAAAAAGATTGTATAATTAATGGACATACAGCTGGAGCAAGTGAAAAAAAACTTAACGCATATGTTGCATCTGGAATTCTATCGTGTCACGAACCTATCAATTTTGATCAAGTCTTAGAAAGATTACGTCTAGGAATGTGGATAATGATAAGAGAAGGATCAATTAGACGAGATTTAAAAGAAATTATTTCACGCGTGTTATCTCATGGAACATCGCTCGACAGATTGATGTTTTGTTCTGATGGGCTTGATCCGTTAGATATTGTAAATTATGGCCATATTGATCACTGTGTAAGAGAATCAATCAAACTTGGCCTAAATCCAATTGATGCTATATCTATGGCTTCAAAAAACTGCTTTAATTATTATAACATGCATAAAGATTTGGGCGGTATTGCACCAGGAAAACTTGCAGACATTTTAATTTTTGATGATTTAAAGTCAATCAAACCTAACAAAGTCTTTGTAGGTGGAAAATTAGTTGTTTCAAATGGAAGTATTGTTACTTCAATAAAGAAAAAAACAATTCCTTCATGGATAAAAAACACAGTCAAACTGAAAAAACTCTCCCCAAAAGATTTTGCTATTACGTCTAAAAAGAAAAGTGTTCTTGCAAATACCATCTTTATGCAAACTGAAATTATTACAAAACTAGGCTCCGTGGAATTATCTGCTAAAGAAGGAAATGTTCTTGCTTCTTTAGATAAAGACATATGGAAAGTAACAGCCTTTGATAGAATTCATGGAACCAACAAACATGCAATAGGGTTTCTTGAAAATTTTGGTGCAGACATTGGTGCCATAGCATCAACTTGGAGTTTTCATGAAAATGATATGATTGTAATTGGTTCTAATGATTCTGATATGTCTATTGCTTCAAATGTTCTTATAAAAAATCAGGGAGGTCTAATTGTAATAAAATCTGGTAAAACTATTGCATCATTACCATTACAGCTAGCAGGAATTGTTTCTACTGATTCATTTGAAAAAGTTTTATCTAATTTTGAACAAATTAATAATTCAATTATAGATTCTGGTTGTAAATTTTCAAGACCTCACCTAATTCCACTTTTCTTACCCTTTCTTGCTCTTCCATCAATTCGTATAACATCAGGAGGAATAGTGGATGTTAAAACACGATCTTATGTTAATCCAATCACTAAGTAATGTTAAAAAGGGGGATACAGAGGATTGTAGCTTATCTAAATGGCATCAATTCAACAAACACCGAATGGACCAGTTTTAGTTCTAAAAGAGAGCGCATTACAACAAAAAGGTAAAGATGCTCAACACAATAACATAGCTGCTGCAAAACTAGTCGCTGAATTAGTTAGAAGTAGTTTAGGTCCAAGAGGTTTAGATAAAATGCTTGTTGATTCTTTAGGCGATGTTACTATTACTAATGATGGTGCAACCATCTTAAAAGAAATTGATGTTCAACATCCAGCTGCCAAAATGATGGTTGAAATTTCAAAAACAGTTGATAATGAAGTAGGTGATGGTACTACATCGTCAGTAGTTTTTGGAGGAGCTCTTTTGGCTAGAGCAGAAGATCTTCTCAAAAAAGATGTTCATGCATCAGTAATTATTGATGGTTATCAAGCAGCAGCTGAAAAGACATTGGAAATTTACGCTGAAATGGCAAAAAAGATTAAACCTGACGATAGAGAAACACTTCTCAAAATTGCTACAACTAGCATGCAATCAAAATTGATCTCTGAAGATAGTGATATACTTTCCAAAATTGTAGTTGATGCAATCTTAAAAGTTGCAACAAAAAAAGCAGAAACTTATTCTGTTGATCTTGAAAATATTAAAGTTGAAAAGAAAGCAGGCGGTTCTATTACTGATACTCAAATTATCAAAGGCATTGTTTTAGACAAAGAAGTTGTTCATAGTGGCATGCCAACAAAAATTGAGAAAGCTAAAATTGCACTTTTAAATTCTGCATTAGAAATTGAAAAGACTGAGATGAGTTCAGAAATCAGAATTACTGATCCTACACAAATGCAAATGTTTTTGGAAGAAGAAAATCGAATGCTCAAAACAATGGTTGACAAACTTCACCATGTTGGCGTTAATGTGTTAATTTGTCAAAAAGGAATTGATGATATCGCACAACATTATTTAGCAAAATATGGTATAATGGCAGTTAGACGTGTTAAAGAAAGTGACATGATAAAACTTGGTAAAGCTACCGGTGGACGTGTTATTTCTAATCTTGATGATCTTTCAGAAAAAGATCTAGGCAGTGCTGATTTAGCTCATCAAAAGAAAGTTGAATCTGATAAATGGGTATTCATTGAAGGATGTAAAAATCCACAATCTGTAACTCTACTTATCAGAGGTGGTTCACAAAGAGTTGTAGATGAGGTTGATCGTTCAATTCATGATTCACTAATGGTAGTAAAAGACGTAATTGAAAAACCAGAAATTGTCGCAGGTGGTGGAGCTCCAGAATCATATGCAGCATCTAAACTAAAAGAATGGGCAGATAGTTTTGATGGTAGAGAACAACTTGCAATTAAAAAATACGCAGAAGCATTAGAGATTATTCCACTTACTATAGCAGAAAATGCTGGCATGGATCCTATTGATACCATGGCTACACTTAGAGCAAAACAAAATCAAGGTCGTAAATGGACAGGAATAGATGCAAGAAATACAAAAATCGCAGACATGTTGGCTATTGATGTTGTAGAGCCTCTTGCAGTAAAAGAACAGATAATCAAATCAGCAACTGAAGCTGCTTGTATGATTCTTAGAATTGACGATGTAATTTCTGTTTCTGGGGCACCTGGACGATAAAATTACAATATAATTAAATAAAGCTTAAGCGATCCTTTTTCATTAAATCATTGTTGTATAAACTAGGAGTAGATCTTGGTGGAACAAAAATCGAAGCAATTCTATTAGATCAAAATCTTAACATCGTTAAAAGAAATAGAGTTCCAACACCACAAAATGATTATCATAAAATATTAAACACAATTCATTCATTGGCTGCAGATTTCTTAGGAGACATAGAAGATTATTCTATTGGAATCTGTACTCCTGGAGCAATTTCAAAAAAAACTGGTTTGATAAAAAACAGTAATACTCAATGTCTTATTGGAAAACCATTCAAAGAAGATCTAGAAAATAAATTTGATAAAAAAATCTCAATAGAAAATGATGCAAATTGTTTTGCAATAGCTGAAGCTACAATGGGTGCTGCAAATGGATTTGATGTTGTTTTTGGAGTAATAATGGGTACTGGAGTAGGTGGAGGTATAGTAATCAACAGAAAAATTTATCATGGCAGAACCAATATTGCTGGCGAATGGGGGCATCATACTTTACATCAAAATGGAAATAATTGCTATTGTGGAAAACAAGGTTGTGTTGAGACGTACATTAGTGGTCCTGCATTGGAAAAACGATGGAAAGAATTGACTGGAATGTCTCAAATCATGCCTGAAATTCTAAAAAATCTCGATAATCCCAATGCAAGTAAATGGAAGAATGAATTTTTGGAAAACTTTGGATTTGGTTTAGCAAATGTAATTGATATTTTAGATCCAGATGTAATAGTTTTAGGTGGTGGTCTGTCAAATATTGATTTTTTATATACTGAAGGAAAAAATTCAGTATATCACAAAGTTTTCACAGACATGATTGATACTCCAATTCTAAAAAATAAATTAGGTGATTCTGCTGGAGTCTTTGGTGCAGCATTGCTGTAAAATACAATATGAATCATTTCTCTAAATATTCATTCTTTATTGTATGTGTTCTAATTAACTAAATTTTTTCAAATTAAATTATACTCTTTTATAATATTCCATTTTTCAATGTCTGGAAAAAATTCTTGTATGGCGATTTTATTTATTCTAAATTCATTTTTAATGTTTAATTCATTTATTATTTTGATTTTTTTTTCAATTGATAATATTTTATAAATTAGGCTGATGTGTGGACTAAATTCATATTTTAAAATTTTCTCAAAATGTTTTTTAAGATTGTTATGAATTATTCCTAATTGTTGATTCATTTCTAATTCTATGTATACTGTTTTCCATAATACATCTGATTGCAAAATTTTTGATTTTTTTACCAAAATTGAATTAGAATTTTGCGATACTTCTTTAATGACACTATCGATTAAATTCATTTTTAAATTTAATAATCCATAAATTGTGATATGTGGTTCAAATTTTGGGGCATTATATTTTTCTGAAATTTTATCAATTATGCTCTTTAGATAATCTCTATCATTTTCTGCAAAGGTAAGCCAAATCGCATACATGTTTTTCAAATTTTATTCAGGACAACCATCTATTTTTGCAATAAAATAACCATCTGTCATTATATCAATCTCAATTTCCTCTGATACTGATTGTGTATGACAAAACTTACATTCCTCAGTAGTGATTTTAGCCTCTTTTTCACCTATGCTTTCTAACCATTTTTTTGCATATGTGATTGCATTTTCTACACTATTTTTGTCAGTTACCACATCAAAATGCATCACATGTCCATCTTTTGATTTGACATATGTGTCAAATACATGAAAATCCATAAACATTTCAAAAAACCTGATTATTAATGGATTACTTTTGAAATAACTGTGTAGAATCAATATCCGATCCTATACACATATCACTGAATTCTTCTGGATTTAATGAATAACCTACTTTTGGTTTAAATTGTATTACTTGCACATCTCTTTTTTCAACAAGTTTTTTTATTTTCTCTGATGAATTTTTTTCTAGTATTTTTTTAATAATCGACTCTTTGATTTCTGTTTTTATAGGTTCATCTGTTATAAAATTCACAATTCCTCTAAATTGAAATCCCTTCAAATCATCTTTGTTAAAGACTGCAACAGTAACCCAAGGATTTGCTTGAATATTTCTGTAAGATTTATGTTTAAAAAAATCTAGCCAATATATCACATCTTCATCAATTCTAAAGAAAATTCTAGGTGATATGTTTGGTAAATTATTTGGTCCTGTAGTCCCTACTGCAAAAATTCCTTGAGCTTCAATAAATTCTTTAATTTCATTTGGGATTTTTACCATACATCAATTATGGCTATTTCATATTAAAGTAATCTTTTAAACATCTAACTTGAGAATGATTCTAAAAATCATTTAAGATGTGCTTGATACAACTTATTCATACTTGTACTCTGCCTTTTATGTTGATTTAGGCTAATCTCATTTTAAATATGGTTAAATTTTTCCCTAAAATATAATGGATGAACAATCTACCAAAATTCACTCCTCTCTTAGAACAGTAGAATGGAAAGATAACAAAGTAATCATGATTGATCAAACCAAATTACCAAATACACTAGTCTTTGTAACATATGATGATTATAATCAAGTAGCAGATGCCATTAGAACTTTAGTTGTAAGAGGAGCTCCTGCAATTGGAGTATCTGGAGCTTTTGGTTTAGCTTTAGCATCTTTACAAAGTAAAGCAACTACAAAAGATGAACTTATCTCTGATCTAGAAAAAGCAAGAAAAATTCTTTATGAAACTAGACCTACTGCGGTTAATCTAAAGTGGGGATTAGATAAAATAATGAAAGTTGCAAATTCTGGAACTACAATTGAGCAAATAAAACAATCTGTAATCAATGAATCTAAAAAGATGGCCGAAGAAGATATTGAAATAAACAAATCTATGGGAAAAAATGGCTCTGTTTTATTTGATGATAATGATACTATAATGACTCATTGTAACGCAGGTGCATTAGCTACAGTAGCATATGGAACAGCTCTTGGTGTAATTAGAGCAACAAGAGAAAGTGGAAAAAATGTTAAAGTCATAGCAACTGAAACAAGACCTATACAGCAAGGTTCTAGATTAACAGCATTTGAGCTTAAACATGATGGGTTTGATGTTAGTCTAATTCCTGATACTGCTGTCGGATACTCAATGGCAAATGGATTAGTAGACAAAGTAATAGTTGGAGCAGACAGAATTGTAAGAACTGGACACGTCTTTAATAAAATTGGAACATATCAAGTAGCAACCATGGCAAAACAACATGGAATTCCATTTTATGTGGCAGCACCTTTGTCAACTTTTGATATGAAAAGTGATGCTAAAGATGTAATTATTGAGATGAGAAAGGGAACAGAAGTTACTGGAATCGGTGATAGAAAAACTGCTCCTGATGACATCAACGTGATAAA
>DATIFS010000021.1:0-3411 GCA_035455105.1 Nitrosarchaeum sp. | reverse complement strand
AAAAAGTGACATCTCTAAGAGTAATTTTTGAATTAAAATCAATGAGTGAAATAGTTATTTGTTGAGGATTGATTGTATTTTGATTAGATGGGGATGATGAAACTTCTAGACTCACTTGTTTTCCATTAAGATCTACAGGAGGAAAAATTTCACTTCCCACACCATGTCCAAAGGACTGGTGTATTCCAATAATGGTTATAAAAAGAATAATAGAAAAAACAAATAGTAATTTCAAATTATCACATCTAGATGATTTGACTATATGGATTGAACTATTTTTAGCCTGTCAAAGAGATCATATATTTCAGTTGATGACCTCAAAGTTATGAAAGCATGAATTCGCAAGATAATCACTACAAAAAGATCTCTCTTAATTTAGGTTCAATTTCACAGGGACGGATACTATTTTGGAGAATAAAATGGACGCAGATAGGAGTGGAAATTAAATTCGTTTTTTAATTTGCCACACAGTAATTGCAGGTGCTACAAAGTACATTCCTACATTTAGCAAAATCAAAGAAATTCCATATCCTAACACTTTAGATTCGGAATCCATATCCACATAATTTAGAATTGATAGACTGGAAATCATTGGAGTAAGTGTGAGTTTAACTGCTTCTTTGAATATCGGATTTTCTCTTTCCCAATCAGCAATAGTTGGGCTGAATAAATAGTATAATTGATTGAATGTATTCATAAATGATGTACCTGATGCTGTTTGGAGCAAAGAGTTGTCTCGTAGTTCACGTAATTGTTGTACTTGTGGTGCAAGCTCAGAACCATATGCTGCAGTAGCAATTAAGCAGCCACCACCTTTTAATTCAGACGCACTTTGAGTAATCTCTTTTGGAATTATTCGGTATATTTTTCCATTAGATATTGATACGATATACAAGAAACCATCTGGACCTTCTTCAACATCTGTAATTGCACCAAATCCAGTTCCAAACAAAATTTCTTTATTTAGATCACCAACGTTTAAGGTATTATCCTGAAGATCAAATGAACTAAAAACAAAACCAGTTCTATCTTTATTTAGATTAAATCTATAGAGATTTCCATTATTACAATCTCCGACAAAGATACTGTCTGTTTGCGCAAACTTTTCTGATGTACTGAATGTAATTCCAGTAGGACAAACTGGTTTTTCCCATACAAATTCTGGATTGCTGTAAACAAAATTGCCATATTTTGGTAATGAATCAATCAGAGTTTGATTATTTGTAATTCCCATTATCTCAATCCAACCACTGTTAAAATTTTCTGGAACAAAATTAATTTCATCTGATGAGTCATCGCCGTTTTCAGTGTCCCATAAATTTCCTGTTACTGGATCTACTGTTATGCCAAAACTATTTCTGATTCCAATAGCATAGTATGGTCCAGGTGGATTGATTCTAAGAATCACACTTGTATCATTTTTCCATTCTGTATCTCTGTTTTGTAGTCTACCATAATTTCCATTGTCTCCAATAACAGCATATGTCTGTCCACTAAAACTAGTCATCGCTCCTCCGTTATGAAAATAATTGTCGCTTGGTAGAGTCTTGAGTAATATTGGATTTACTAGTTTTTCTCCATTCCAATCATATTTGTATATCCTGTTTTCAATTGCCTTACCTGCATCAATATCCGCTGCTGTAAAATAGACATAAACTTTGGAACCATCAAATGTAATACCAAGCATTCCTCTTTCTCCATCATTTGCAACAGTTTCATCTAAAACTGGCTCTTGCTGTAAAATTCCATTTCTTATCAATCTAATCACTCCATCACTTTTTTCCAATACCAAAATATCATTTCCGACAAAAGTCATTGTGGTTGGACTGTTTGGGATATCTTCTACAAATTGTTCAACTACATAGTTTTCATCATGAACTTTGGGTAATGTTGCCGATTCGGAATCATTTATGTCCTCTGTAAATGCATATGGAATTAGTACTATTCCAATTAAAATTACTGTACAAGCCAAAAGAAATATTCTCACAAAAAACAATAATTCTGATCTAGTTAATGTTGTTTTGTGTTCTCTGGATATTTGTAAAAAATTCATCGCATTATGCCATTTTGTCATTTAATGTGTATACAAATTTTGATATTAGTTTCTGTTATTATTGTATAATATGAAATATGAATTGAGATATTCGAAATTCGAGCATCGAGTTTATGATACTAACATATTCAATACATAATTCTGAAGATAGTATTAATTCTAAAATTAACGGATGACTTATTCAATCATAATTTAGATGTTATTTTTATTGTTGATTACTTTATGAATACTAAAATTATAATTTATTCATATACTCAAATGTAAAGCCGTATATCCTAGATCCGTATCGACTCGACAGATTAGATGTCTGAAATTCCATCGTCAGGTTTGGTACGTAGTTTATCTCTTCTTGATATTATTATGGTTGGAATTGCAGCTATGATCGGCGGAGCCATCTTTGTATTGGTTGGTCCTGCAATGAATGAGGCTGGACCTGCACTTATGATTGTATTTTTAGTTAACGGTGTGATCACATTGTTTACTGCCATGACTTATGCAGAACTTGGTTCTGCACTTCCTGAAGCTGGAGGAGGTTATGGATGGATCAGACAAGGATTACCTAGACCAAATGCATTCATCAGTGGGTGGATGGCATGGTTTGCACACATGATAGCAGGAAGCCTTTACGCTGTAGGATTTGGTTCATTTCTTGCACACTTGCTTAATTTAATGAATATAATCGTCTTTGACGGATTAGACAAAATAATTGCAGTACTGGCAGTGGTGATTTTTGTTTACATTAATGTAAAGGGTGCATCTGATACTGGCAAAGTTGGAAGTACAATTACATTTTTACAATTAGGTATTATTGGTATTCTCATAATTGCAGGTTTGTATGCAATGACTTTTACCAATCATGATTGGCCTGATAATTTTCAGGATTTTTTCCCAAAGGGTAGCGTTGGAATTATTATTGCAATGGGTTTGACGTTTATTGCTTTTGAAGGATACGAGATAATTGTTCAAACAGGCGAAGAGGTAAAAAATCCAAAACGAAACATTCCACGTGCAATTTTTATTTCATTAGCAGTAGTTGTCATACTGTATATTGTTTTTACATTTGCTTTCATAGGTGGTTTGAACCCATCTCAAACAAATGAAGAACCTTGGAAATTCATTGGAGGGCACAAAGAGCTCGGGATAATTGAGGGTGCAAAGTTTCTTTTACCATTTGGTGCGTTGATAGTACTTGTTGGAGGTATAGTATCTACATTATCTGCATTAAATGCAACCACATTTTCATCTAGTAGGGTTGCGTTTGCAATGGGCAGACATTATACCTTGCCTGTGGAATTTAGTACACTCCACAAAAAATACCACACACCACACTATGCAACAATAGCATCAGGAGTGATAAT
>DATIFS010000020.1:0-77582 GCA_035455105.1 Nitrosarchaeum sp. | reverse complement strand
ATTTTTGAGCCAATTTCTGCATCATGGCACTTGTATCTTACTTTCTTTTCATTTGTTAGATACTCAAATGCCTCTGCAGTGTAAAGTCTATTGCAGTTTGAACATACTGGAAAATATGGGAGAAATTTTTGAAATTTTTCTTGACCTACAAGATCTGAAATTTTCTCACCTATTTTTGAACTATTTTGCAAAATTGTATGTATTTGATCTTTTAGTAATCCGTTTTTGTATGTGTCTCTTGCTCTTCTAAATTCATATTTTATTCCCATCTTATCAAGACCGTCCAAAAGAATACTGCTCATGTGCATTCCATATGACTCATGACATCCAAATGGATCTGGAATTAGTGATACTGGTTTTGCTAAATGTTCCTCTAAAGAATTAGGAAATCCTTCTGGAATCTTTCGTAATCCATCTAAATCATCCGAGTATGCAATTAATTCTGATTTATATCCAAAGTTTTCTAGAGCGAGTTTAACACCATATGCTCTTACTGCGTCACCTAAACTTCCAATATGTGGTACTCCAGAAGCTCCAAGACCACTCTCAACTCTTAAAAGATCTAAACTTCTACCTAGGGACTTTTCCCGTTCTAGTAATTCATGTGCTAATTTATCTATCCAAGTTCCTTTTCCAAATATTTCTTGTTCTGACATTTCTAATTCAATGGTTTTGTCATATATGGTCCATATAACGAATACCCTAATTTCTGATAGTATTCTCTTGTTCCTACAGCACTGATGACCAAAATTTTTTTAGCATCAAATTCTTCTTTAGAAATTTTTTCAGCTTCTTGCATTAAATTTTTCCCCAATCCTGAATGCTGAATTTCATTTTCTCCTTTTTCACCTATCTTTAATGATTTTCCATAAACATGTAACTCACGTACAATGCATGAATTTCCGCCAACTTCTTTTCTATGTGCCAAAATACTTGGTTTTCTTAATCGTAAAAATCCATAGATTGAATCATTTGTATCTTCATATGACAAAAATACCTCATTACCCCCAGATGATTCATAATTAATTCTAGTTAATTTTGGTTCTTGCTCAGGTATTTTTTTGTTTGATAATCCAACTTCTCTACACCTAATACATTTGCATGATGTTCCCTGCTTGCTTAGATTTTGATGTACGATTTGTCTGAGATTCCCTGATCTTGGGCCTGCTATGATTTCATTTGGCGATATTTCTCTTTGCACTCTCATTATTCGAACCCATTTTGGAATATTTTTTTTTACTTCCGTTAAAACCCTGATCATGTCTTGATCTGAATATGGAGTATACTCATTACGTTTGTATTGTTCATAAAGCGGCGTATTTTCTATTACTAGTGATGGGTAGATCTTTAACATATCTGGTCTGAAGTTTGCATCTTCGAATAATTTTTTAAAATCATTGATATCTCCTTCTGGAGTCATAGTAGGTAAACCTGGCATCATGTGTGCCACAATTTTATATCCCGCATCCTTTGAAATCTGAAATGATTCTACGACATCATTGTAATCATGTCCTCTATTGACAATTTTGTATACTCTTTCTTGTAATGATTGCACACCAATCTCTATTCTTGTAATTCCATAGTCTAACATCATATCAACATGTTTTTGTTTGCAGTAATCTGGTTTTGTTTCAATTGTAAACCCGACATTTCTTATTTCTGCATGTTCGTTGTTTGTTTTTGCCTCTTCCAAATCCTTTGAATCTATTCCATTTAACGCATCATAACACGATTTGATAAAATTCTCTTGATAGTCTTTTGGCATAAATAGGAATGTCCCCCCTACAATTACTATTTCCATCTTTGATGGATCATGTCCAAATGCAATTAATTTTTCAATTTTTGTTGTGATTTGGAGTTTGGGATCAAATTCATTTTCAATCGCATTAAGTGTTGATGGTTCTTTTCCTGTATAGCTGTTAGGCGAATTTGTTTCAATTCCGCCTGGGCAGTATGTGCATCTTCCATGAGGACACGCATATGGTTTTGGCATCAGTGCGATTACTGATACTCCTGATGCTGTTTTGATTGGTTTTTTCAACAATACTTTTTGTAATTTAGAAAAATCTGCATTTTTTACAGTTGAGAGAATTTCATGATTTCTAGGAATTCTTTCAAGTGCATATTTTGCACATATTTTTTTAATTTCATCTTTTACTTGTTTTTTAGTAGGTTCATTTATTGTCAATAGGTTCTGTGTAATTTCAGAACATGCCTTTGAAAATATGGGCTCCAACTTATTCATACTTGTATTGCGTTGTATGTGAATCCATTAAATATCATTACTGTTTTTCAATATTCTCATGATTTGATTATTCAGCAAACATTATTCTTTCTTTTCTTCTGATGACTCTGTGTTCTTTTTTAGGTCTTTTTTGTATTCCATCTTTAACCAAATTGGTGTTATGATAGTTGTAGCTGCAACCATGATTACAATAGTTGAATACACATTTGAAGTTAAAACTCCTGTAGATATGCCAACACCAGCTACAATTAATCCTACCTCCCCTCTTGAAATCATTCCCACTCCAACTCTCATACCACTCCTTTTGTTTTTCAAAAAATACATTGCGGGTAATCCACATCCCCCAAGTTTTGTTACAATTGCAAGTACTATGATTACTCCGCTTAGAGCTATGATCTCTAAATTAACTGATCTTAGGTCCACCTGTGCACCAATAATTGCAAAGAATAACGGCGCAAAGATTAGCCCTATTTGTCTTACATATCCTTCAACTTTTTCAAATACTTTGGTAGTTGAAAGGGACATTCCTACTGCAAAAGCTCCTACAATGGGAGAAAGTCCAATTGACCCAGCTAATGCAGCTGCTCCAAAAAATGATGCAGTAGCTATTCCTTCCACACTTCCTTTTGCTTTCCATAATCTTGGTGTGATTATTTTTGGCATGATTACTACAGACACAATAAGCATCACTGCAAACAATCCTAATACTTGAAGTATTGTGATTGTTACTCCCATGATGTCTATGTTTTCTACTCCTCCACTACTTCCTGAAATTGATATTACCACAGACAATACCGCTATTGCTAAAATATCATCTACTACAGCAGCTCCTATGATCAGACGGGCTTCTGGAGTTTTGAGTTTTCCAAATTCATTTAACACTTGAATTGAAATTGCAATGCTTGTTGCGGTTAGTGCTGTTGCAATAAGCATTGATTGTAATGCATCAAAACCGAATATCTGAAAAACTGCAAATCCTGCAAAAAATGGAACAACTACTCCTAATGTTGCAACTGTAAATGATGCCTTTCCTCCTTTGAGAAATTCTTTTGGCGTCATTTCTAGTCCTGCCATAAACAAAATTACTATTGCCCCCATTTCTCCTAAAACTTTGATTTCGTTATTGATGTGAAGTAATGGTAATCCATCTGTTCCAATAATGTATGCTCCTAGTGCAAATGGCCCTACAACAATACCTGCAATTAACTCTCCAAGAACAATTGGAAGTTTGAGCCTAAGAAATAACTCCGCCATTAATTTTGCAGCAAATAATAAAATTCCTAACCCAATAATTGTTTGAATTAAATCTGACTCTGCTACCATTTTTCCTCTTTCTAACTTCAGTAATTGCTAATATAAGGTGGTATTTGGTTGAAAATTATTTCGTATTTGTATAATTATATTATTTTAGAAGAATTCACAAAAACTCCTCTCTTTGATATTATTTGTCCTATGTTTTGACTTGCGATTTTATGTTTTTTGAAAATTGATTTAATTTTATCTGCATGTTCTTTTGGTGATATGACACAAAATCCTACCCCCATGTTAAATGTCTTATACATCTCTTCTTGTTTTACGCCTTGCTCTTCTATTAATTTCATGATTGGAGGAATTTTTGGTAAGTTATCTATTTCAAATCCAATTTTTTTTAACCTCATTAATTTAGTAAATGCTCCACCTGTTATGTGAGCTAATCCACTCACTTTACATTTTTGGACTATTTCTAAAATTGGTTTTACATAAATCTCCGTCGGAGTTAATAGTGCATCTCCTATGACTCCTACTCCTTTGACTTTGTCTTTTACAGAATATTTTGTTAATAGGGCCTTTCTTGCAAGTGAATATCCATTAGAATGAATGCCACTACTTTTTGCCCCAATGATTATGTCTCCTGCTTTTATTTTATTTCCAAGTACTATGTCTTTTTTTGATACAAGACCTACTACCATTCCTGCTAAATCAAATGAAAATCCTTTTCCTGCAATAACGTCTGGCATTATCGCTGTTTCTCCTCCAACAATTGGCATTGCAGATTTTTTTGCACCTGCTACTAATCCCTCTACAATTTTCTTGAAAATGCTTTGATCATTTTTGTTTGCAGCAATGTAATCTACAAATGACACTGGTGTTGCACCAATACAGATTATGTCATTTACATTCATTGCAACACAATCAATTCCAATTGTATTGTATTTTTTCATCAAATTTGCAATTACTACTTTAGTTCCTACCCCATCAGTATGTGTAGCTAATAATTTTCCTCCTGGAATTTCTACGATTCCAGCATAATGCCCAAAACCATGTGTTATCTTTGCCATTTTTTGGAGTTTGTGTGTAGATTCAATTAGTTTGCCTATTGCTGCTTGGCTTTGTTTGATTTTGGTTATGTCCACGCCTGCCTTTTTGTAGGTTAAGACCATAGTTTCATGCGTATTTGCTGTGAATAAAAGAATTTGCCTAGTCTAAGTTACATGTACATGCCGGCAAATTCTTCTCTATGTTTGACATATTTTTGTGATAATTCTCCAAATTCAGAATTGATCCTGTCTTTCTCTTTCTCTAAATCTGATGTGTCTATTTGCATGTCATAAAATCTGTTTAGTGCCTCTATCAATGTCGATGCTGCTGCAGGATCTGGCGATGTTTTATTTGCTTTTACAAGCAAAGCGATTCCTTGAATATTTCGTACAATACATTCATTTAAAATTCCACCTGGAATTCCCGTGATAAATCCCTGAGGAATTGCACTGATATCTTTGTCTGCCATTGTTCTTACCAAATCCTCCCTTGCTGCACAGTATGCTTTATCGTCATGTTCGTCACTTGGTATCCCATCTAGAATTACCATTTCTTTTGAACCATTCTTATCACTCCAATCTAAAATAGCTGAAACAATCGAGTAAACTCCTTCCATTCTTAATGTTATTTCACAAATTATTGTACATATTGTACCTTCTTTATTTGCATAAACTCTGAAAGGATGACGCAATCTCCCATTCATAAAAACTGTTGATGGTGGAAGATATCTTGATCTCATCAATCCTATTTCATCCATTTTTAATTGCTCAATGATGTGGTTTACTGCAAGTGGTCCTACAAGGCCTGCTCCTACAAATCCTGCAAATATTATTGGACTGTTGAGTTCTGTTTTTTTTGTCTCAAATATTTCTGCTTCTGGAAATCCATCTTGCATTATTTCCATCGATTGTTCTATCTAATTACTTTTTTGAATAAACAGATTTAGCATAACTCTTCCTTTATCTGTTAATGAATAGATCATATTTGATCCAACTGCTTCTTTTTGTATAAAGTTGTAATCTACACATAGGTGTAGATAATTAAGAAATGATCTTTTCATTCTTATTTTTGATTTTGAATACAAATCAGAAAATGTCATTGGATTTCCTCTAAGCTGATACAGTAATTTCAAAAGAGATAATGTACTGTAATCACGTGTTCTTGCTTTTACTGCATCAAGTATTTGGACATCTCGTTTTATAATAAAATCTTCGAATTGGTCTGCTACTTCTACAGGTATGTATGTTAGTCTTGCTCGCATCATACCGTATAGTACGGTACATTACCTTATTAATGTTAAACTCCAGCTTTGTTGATCAATCTAGATCGTTTTTTTACACCTTACTTCATGCCTATTTACTCTAAAAATAGTACCAGTGGAAAAATTCACTTTGATCTTTTGCTGAATTTGAAGTATTGAATTGGTGCTATCTGCAATAATTATTGTGCTCTGGGATTTTTGTATTTGAATTTATTAATTTTGATTAGCTCTGCGTATGAACCAAATTTGGATGAATCCAAAATTTTATCTAGTTCATCGTCTGCTTCATCTGTCTTGTCGAATTTCTTTAATATTTTATAATTAGTGCTTCTTTCTGCAGGTATTCGTCCAATTTCTCTTGCTATTCTTCTTATCTCTTTTGGTTTTATCAGTTGACCGTGATTAGAACCTGCAGATGTTGAAATACTTTCATTGATTAATGTTCCCCCAAAATCATTAGCTCCCCACATTAACAATAACTGTGACATTTTTTGTCCTTCTTTTACCCATGACATTTGAATATTGTCTATATGATTATTTAGCATAATTCTTGCAATAGCATGCGTTAACAATACATCGTTGCCACTTGCACCTTGTTTTATTTCGTCATGTATTTGATGTTTGTACATTGGTGCTTCGCTATGAATAAAATTTAGCGGAACAAATTCTGTAAATCCTCCGGTCTCTTTTTGAATATCTCTAATTTTTGCAATATGGTTTACTCTGTCTTCAGGTGTTTCAATATGTCCAAACATCATAGTTGAAGTAGTGTTGATTCCAAGACTGTGGGCTGTTTTGATAACTTCAATCCAATCTTTTACACTTATTCTTCCAGGTGAAATTTTGTCTCTTATTTTTTGATCTAATATTTCTGCGGCGGTTCCTGGTAAAGTGTTTACACCAGACTCTTTGAGTCTTTGTAAATATTCTCTGATTGTTGTATTTGATCTTGATGCTCCATAAAGAACCTCTTCTGGTGAAAATCCATGAATGTGAATATTTGGAATTTCTTTTTTAATCTCTCTACAAATATTTTCATATAAATCACCATCCATATCTGGTGGAAGACCAGCTTGGATGCATACTTCCGTTGCTCCTAATTGATGTGCTTCCTTTGCCCGTCTTACAATCTCCTCTGTTGGAAGGAAATATCCCTCTTCTTCTCTAAAATCTCTGCTAAATGCACAAAAACCACATTGTTTGATGCATACATTGGTAAAATTGATATTTCTATTCACTACATATGTGACTACATCGCCAACTCTTCTCTTTCTGATTTCATCTGCAACTAATCCTACCAAATGAAAATCTATTCCTGTTGTATTGTATAGTGCCAATCCCTCCTTCGCTGATACCTCTTTATCTGATAACGCCTTGTTTAAAATTTCAGAAACCGATGAATCTGAGTTTTTAAGTAATGTGTCTATGTTGATGCTCATTTCCAATACATCTCTCTTACCAAACCTTCTTCATCTTCGATACTTTTCATCTTACTTCTTAACTCTTTGCCAATAAATGAAAAAAATTCCGGATAAACTGGAAATCTGCATTTTAATTCAAATCCTGCATTTTTTGAATTTTGTTCAACCTTCTCAATTTCTGGCCAAGAAAATTCAGGGTTTACATAATCTGGTGTGAGTGGCGAGATTCCACCCCAATCATTAATTCCAATTGTTAGAAAACTATGATATGAATTTGGAGATAGATTCGGAGGAATCTGTATGTTCATTTTCGGGATGATTATTCTTGTTAATGCCACAACTCTTTTGAAATATTTTTCATCAGCTGGAGGAAAATTATTCATCATGGTATCTTGTTTTGGTTGAAAATTCTGTACAATCACTTCTTGTATGTTTCCATATTTCTCTTGTAGGTTTCTTATTGCTAAAATTGAATCTATGACTTCAGTTGGGGTTTCACCTATTCCTATTAGTATGCCTGTAGTCATTGGAATTTTTAATTTGCCTGCATTTTCTAATACCTCAAGTCGTGCTTTTGGTTTCTTACTTGCTGCCAAATAATGAGGCATTCCTTTTTTTGTTAATCTCTCACTAATATTTTCCAACATTATGCCCATTGAAACATTGCTCTTTTGTAATTCTTTCATGTCTTCTTTATTCAAATTTCCTGCGTTTGTATGTGGAAACAGTCCCATTTCTATTGCTAATTCTGATGCATGAATCAAATATTCTGCAGTTGATTTGAATCCATTAGTTTTTAGCCAATCACGTGCTTCTTGATATCTTTGTTCTGGTTGCTCTCCTGTCACAAACAATGCCTCAACACATCTGTATTTTTTTGCAAGACTCAATAGTTGTTTTATTTCTTGTTTTGACATTAGTGATATTTTTTCATCGCCTGGCTCTGCTTTGTATGTACAGTATGAACATGTATCTTTACATAAATTTACAATATTGAAAAATGCTTTTTTTGAAAATGTAACTGAATCTTTTTTAAATTTCTCTCTTAGTATTTCAGCTGTTGAAAATAACTCACTAGTGTTATTTTTTGAATTTTCATATATTTGTATTATTTCTTCTCTGGAAATTATCTTGTCTTCTAAAACATTGTTTAAACTCTCAGAGTTTAATACAAGTTTGTTCAATAGTTGTTTTGCTTGTCTAGAAGTATTTATGCTTGTATTGTTTTAATTTCAATTAGGCCTTTCTTCCAAGTTAATTGTGATATTAGTTGTTCTGCCATCACGTAGAATTTCTAAAACCATTTCATCCCCGACCGATTTTGCTCTTTGTAGGTGGATCAAAATATCGTCTATTTTTCTTACTTGTTTTCCATCCACTGATAAAATTATGTCTCCTCCAATTTGATATTTTACCCCGTCAACTTCAACTGTCTGGTTGGAGCCATGCAACCCTGCTTTAGCTGCTGGACTGTTATCAATCACTGACACTATTAAAAATCCTACAGCATCATTTAGCTTTAACACTTTGGCAAGATCAGGTTCAATATCTCTTCCGGTAATTCCAATCCACGGGTGATGATACGTTCCATCTTCTATCAATTTTGGAACAATTTTTGCAATTGTTTGAGATGGAACTGCAAATCCGACACCTGTGAATTCACCTGTTGTAGATTGTATTGCGGTGTTTATGCCAACAATTTCTCCCCGCATATTTAATAATGGACCTCCAGAATTTCCTGGATTAATTGCAGCATCTGTTTGAATGACATCTGGAATTGAATAGCCTGAGCCTGAGGGTAAAAGTCTGCCTAACTGACTGACAATTCCTGATGTCATGGACCCTGACAGACCAAATGGATTTCCAATTGCTGCAATGGATTCTCCGACTTTAAGATTTGATGAATCTCCTAACGATAATGGCTGTAATAATGACAAGTCTGCATTTACTTTGATCACTCCTATATCTGTAAATTCATCATAACCAATTATGTCTGCATTGTATGAACGACCGTCAAGAAATGTGACTACTAATTTTTTTGCATTCTTTACAACATGAGCATTTGTAATTACATGTCCTTTTTTATCAAAAACAAAACCAGACCCAATACCACTTGTTCCATTTACCTGATCTGTTCTCTGAACATTAACTCTGACTACTCCTGGCTCTGTTTTTTCAAATATTTCAACTAATGAAAGATTTTTTGAATATGCTGGATTTGTCTTTTCAATTACATCTGGAATTGATTTGTCGCTTAGATTAATTTCAGATTTAATTGCAGCTGGAGGTGCTATTAGAAAAATTGCAAAAATAACTGTGACAATTACCGCACCTATTGCCACTCCTGCTAACATTTCTGATTTACTCATTCAAAATCGCTACTTGATTTTCTATGTAAAAGCATTGCTATACATTAATTGAATTTTGTATGTGATCTTTCATGGAGTATTCTCTACCTCTCCAAGATACTGTATTGTTTTTTGCATGGAGCAAACCCATTAAGAAACCCAATACTACCACGAAACTACCTATAGGGGCAAACAACGCATTAGATAATCTTAATTTCAATAGTTTTTTGACCTCAATTATCGCTCCAATGTAAATCATAATTGAAGCAATTAATGAAACTACAAATAATGTTGAAAATGAACCTGCATTTGATATTCCTGCTACAGAATACACTAAAATGGGAAATGGCATAAAAAGTAAAAATAATACTGCAAAAAAGATGCCAATTGCAATTTTTCCACTTTGAAGATATAGTGGAATCATTAGTCTTTTTAGTGCGCTAAATAACGTAACTCTATCTCGTGCCCATACTGCTTCAATTAGATTATCTCCTCTAACAATTTTCATTTTATGTCCAGATTCTTTTACTTTTTTTCCAAGTGCGCCATCTTCAATAATTTCGTGTTTTACCCCCTCATGCATTCCTACTGATTCGTAAGTCCTTCGTTTAATTATGAAAAAGCTACCGAAAAAATAAGCTGTCTTTTTTGCAGGATTGTTTACTCTGATGGCTGAAAATCTTGTATGAAGAAATACCGAAATCATGGGAAGTGTAATTGCTGTCCAAAAATCCATCACATGCATTTTTGGAATTGCTGATAATGCATCTAAGTTAAAAGAGAGTAAATGTGATACTGCAAGAGAAATTACTTTTTCTGAATGTTTTGTATCTGCATCTGTAAATAACAAGAGTTCCCCCGTAGCTTTTTTGTATCCTTCCATACATGCCCAATTTTTTCCCATCCACCCGTCTGGTTTTGTTTTTGCATTAACTGGTATTATTTTGGAACTTTTTTTTGCATATTCTGAAATGATTTTATTTGTTTGATCATCTGACGAATCATCAATTACAATGATTTCGTAATTTGTATAGTCTTGCTTGATTAACGAATCCAAACATTTTCCAATGAATTCTTCTTCATTTCTTGCAGGAAGAATTATTGAAACCCTTGGGTTGTGATGATCTTTCTTTTCAAATTTATCTAAGTATGGAGTAAGCCTTGCTGAATCTATCATTGATTTAATTAAAAGCATCCATGCAAAAGATACCCCCATCAAAATGACAGCTAATGAATAATTCAATACCTCTAAAATTAATTCCATGAATCTTATCTCTCTGCGCGTTCTTTGATTTTTTGCAGTGCTTGCACTGTCCCATTTTCAATATGTTTTTTTATCATTCCTGTGAACATTCCCATCATACCTGTAAGCTTAATATCCCATTTTGCGTTCAATACTGTTTTTTCATCTTTTTTAGTTAATGTGATAATTTTTGTTCCATCTATGATCCCTTTTGTAAATTTGATTTCTATTTTTTCTTTAGGTTGTATCTTTACTTCTTGCATGCATTTTTGATCTCTAAATGCAATGGTTACCTCTCTAACTATTATATCTCCATTTTTTGACAAATTTTTTATCTCTTTGGTACCCTTCCAAAACTCTGGCTCGTTATCCAAATCCGATACTATATCCCAAACTTTGTCTATTGAGGCACTAATTTCAGATGAAACTTTAATTTCTGCCATATTCTACTCATTAATTTCGCATTAAATATATTAGATTCCTATGAGATGATATATCGACTGTGATGGGCAACATGCCTAAAATCCAGAACAGTAACTCCAGTTCTAACGGCAATTGCCAAACTTCCGTCACAGTCAATTACCCTTAAAATGAAACCCTCACGATACATGCCAAAAATTGAAACCTTTGATGGAGCAGGATTTTGGAAAAATGCGTATGCTCATCAACGGGGTAAGTTACTAAAAATAGTACATGTCCCAGATGATCAAATAATTGAATTAGTTAATAAAAAATATGCTGAACTTCCTGCAGCTTTGAAATATGAAATTGAGACAAGTGGTATAGATAAAAAATCCTTAATGTAATATTTCGAAATTCATTTTAACAAGTTAGTTTAGGACTTGATTATGTCTCATGTGTCATATGAAGATTTTGCAAAATTAGATATTCGTGTAGCAAAAATTATTTCAACTGAACCGATTCCAGGTAAAACCAGAATTATAAAAGGAATCATTGATCTTGGTAATGAACAAAGAAATGTGATAATTGGTGGCGCACAATATTATAAACCTGAAGACATTGTAGGAAAAATTGTAATCGTCATTGCAAATCTGGAACCAAAAACTATGGCTGGTGTAGAATCAAATGCAATGCTTTTAGCAGCTGATGTGGATGACAAACCATTCTGGTTAACTGTTAATGAAGACATCCCTTTGGGAAGTCCAATAAAATAATTATAAAATAAATTCAATCTACGACTAGTCGTAGATCATCAAGTTTTTTTCTTCTAATAATGCATGTAAGTTATTTACAGATCTATACACATCTGGTTCTTTTTTAGCACCAGTGCATACAAGTTTTCCAGAAGAAAATAACAAAATTACTGTTTTTGGGTCTAACATTCTATGAATTAATCCTGGAAATTGTTCCGGTTCATACATGCTTCTCGGTAGTGTTCTAGCAGCCTGTTCAAGATGAATTTTCCCACCTAGATTAATTGATGCTACTATGTTTTGAATTTCAACCGTTGCATCTTTTTTTACTTTAATTCCTCCTTTTCGAAGTTTTTGTACTACTGTTTTTACTGCTTTTCTAGCCATTTCTTCAGACTTTGATCCTGTACATACCATTTTTCCTGATGTGAAAATCAAAGTTGCAGTTTTTGGACTTTTTAGTCTGAAAACTAGTCCTGGAAATTGATCTGGATGGTACTCTACATCTGGAAATGTTCGTGTGATTTCATTCAAGTCCATTTTTTGATCTACAGATGCTGATGCTACAACATTTTCTACGCTTACAATAGGCTTTGTTTGTGGCATATTCAGGTTTTTTCTATCCGAACTATAATAAAAGCACTCGCCATTTTTTCACCTTCAAGTAGATATTTTTTACAATTCATGCGTTCTACATTTTGATTAAACCCAGTTTATACGAATGATTTAATTTGGATCTACCTATCTTTGATTCTGTTGGATTTTACAAATATCGATTTTAATCAACTCTTTGGGACAAATGATCAGTCTAATCCAATAATGATGCTGATTTGGATTCTTCCGATTTTTATTTTTGTCTTCTATGGCCAGAGAATTCAATTAGCAATTACATCTGGAGAAATAAAAAAAGGGATACAAAAACTTGACACTTACAAAACTCAATCTCGAACTGAATTAATTGATTATATTAAAAAAAATATGAATCCTAAAGATGATCCAACTAAAAAGATTGATCGTTTTTTAGATTATTTTACTATTATGCCAGTTGATATGGATCCAAATGGAATAGTGGCCAAAGTCAAACACACTATTAGATCTAGAGAAGACTATTCTAGACAACATGTCAAATCCATATCTCCTCAAACAAATGAATTGGAATTGACCAAAATTCAAACCTTGTTAGAAATTGCCACTTCTCTGCAAATGATTTACAAAGTAATTAATCACATGTACTTGACTGCAAAAAAACAAAATAATTATCCTCTCATTTTACCACTTCAAATGATTCTGCCTTTTATCTTAGAAGAAGCAGAGGCGATGCAGAAAGCTATTCCATCTTTTAAAATGTGTCAGCCAATAGGTGACGGTATAGGGCCAATGGTAGTAGGTAAAATGATGCTTGGCACCAAAAAAGAATCTATTGCTTTTCAAACCGTTCTAAGTGAAATCCAATATGATGACAGACGATTATTTCTATTAAAAGCAGAGGGTCCAGGTTCTACTGTTGGTAGACCTGGTGATGCAGTAGAAACAATTGTTGCTAAAAACAAACCCGATTTCATTATAATGGTTGATGCCTCATTAAAAATGGAGGGTGAAGAATCAGCAACCACTGCACAGGGATTTGGCGCAGCAATAGGTGGTATTGGAACTGAAAGATTTCAAATAGAAGACATTGCAACAAAAAATAATATCCCAATTTTTGCAATTGTTGTTAAACAATCCGTTAAAGAAGCAATCACTCTGATGAGTAAAGATATAGCAGACAAGGCAGATAATGTACGCTCTCAAATTCATGAAATGATTCATGATAATACAAAACCTGGTCAGTCGATTCTATTAATTGGAGTAGGAAATACAATGGGTGTATCTCAATAATGTTTTCAAAAGAAAAAATTACCATTGCATATACTATGGAAAAATGTAAACAATGTAATTTTGAAAGAAAAAGAAAATTTAAAGAAGGCGACTTTCTTTTTGCTGAATCCTCAAAATGTGATTCATGCAATGGAATGACTATGATAGAAAAAATCTTTGGCGAAACTATTGAGAAATAGTTGTCACTGTGACTCCATTCTCATTTGGAATAAACGTGTGTTCTGCCTGAGCAACTTTTTGTTCATTTATTTCAATTAATACAGGGTATGCCTGCACTGATTTTTTATTGATCAAAAATTCTAATAATTCTCTAGATCTTTTTTCTTCCCACTCTTTTGTAATCCACCTTAATGCAAAAGGTAACATGTTAAAATTTTCCCATATGTATTCTAGTAATTTATCTGCTTCATCATTTTTTGTTTTTTTTCTTGAATTCAAAGCAAATATGTTTTTTATTTTGCCATTTCTTACAAAACCCCCACCATTTTCTGTGGTGACAAATGGTTCACACGCATAAGCTGTATTTTCTGCTAGTGTAAATCCACCAACTGACCAAATATTTGGAATGGATCTACCTGCATGTATTGTATATTGTCCTAAAGAATGACCACTAAGATTCGCGATTGGTTTTAATCCATTTTGTTTTATTGTTTTTTCTATTGTTCGTCCAATGTCACTTGCTTTGACTCCCACTTTAATCATGGACATTGCATTGTTTAATGCTTCTTCTGCAGTTTTGATCAACACATCATATTGTGCATCTTGGCAAACAGTAACTGCTGTATCTGCAATGTATCCATTGATCTGTGCACCAAGATCAATTTTGACTAAATCTGATTCTGTAATCACTATTGGATCATTTGGCTCTGCTGTGTAATGAGCCGCAATTTCATTAATACTTACATTTACTGGAAATGCACATTTTGCTCCTCTTTTTTTAATTTGGGTTTCTACTTCTTCACAAATTTCATAAACTGTTTTTCCAATCCAATTTTTCCCTCTCGCCATTTCTCTTACTTCTGCGGCAATTTTTCCAGCTCTGGTATAATCTTCTAACTGCAATGTTTTTCTTTTCTTTTACCTGCCTTTAAAATGATTATCTGTCAAGCTTAAATTGGGCGATTCTGAGGATTTACTGGGATCGTGGTCTAGCTTGGTATGATTCTGCGTTTGGGACGCAGAGGTCGTGTGTTCAAATCACGCCGATCCCACCATATCATTATCTTATTATCAAATAACATTCTAATTTCATCGCCGAGCAATGAGGAAGAGTTAGAGAAATGAATTTGATATGAAGTAAAATTAATGGCTCTGAGCTCCGGCATGTTTTTATGAATTACAAGGCACATCGTTTCTATTGAAATTTGAAAAACGCGATATTCTTTTGATTGCAGGCCTTTTACTTTTTATGATTGGATTGATTCCATTCATGGCGCCAGTATATGCTGTTTTGATTGTGATTGCAATGTATTTCGGAATAAAATTTTATGTTGGAATTAGGGCAAAATCCATCAAAAAGGAGTTAGGAGAAGGCATATGTGTTGACTGTGGTTCAAAAATTACTGATCAAAAGTGCCCAAACTGCGACCATGTAAACGAATAACTTCTACGCATGCCTTAAAACGATAAAAATCAAATATTTTATGATGATTTTAAGATATATGACTTTAACAACTAGCTCAACTTTTCCTCAATTCAATTCTAAAATGAGACTTTTATGGACTAAATACAGAATAACATGAAAAATATTATAATTTTATTTTCTATTTTGATTTTTAGTGGACTAGTTCTTACAGCAAATGCTCAATTTGCAAATCATGTTGTGATTAATGAAATTGATATTAATCCTCCAGGTGATGATTCTAAATCTATCTCAGAGTGGGTTGAGATCTATAACCCAACTAGTTCTCCAGTTGATATCAGTGGATGGCAAATTGCATCCACTTCTGGACTGAAAAAAACACTGATTGTTCCAACTGGTACCTTTATTGAACCTGGCAAATTTTTGACATTTTCATATCAAAGCTTATGGTTTACTGATAATAACGAAATAGTTGAACTAAAAGACAAAAATGGAATGATTGTAGATAAGACACCGTTATTTTCTGACATAAAAGATGATTTTTCATCTTGGCAAAGAATCTACGATGGGTATGACTCTGATAATGTATCTGATTGGAAATTTGCACTTTCTACACCTGGCTCTTCAAATGGTAAGTTAACATCTGTTGCAGAAACAAACAGCGTCACTGTTTCAATTTCATCAGACAAATCTTCATACTTGTTTGATGAAATTGCTACTATTCAAGGAAGTGTTTCAAAACAAGTTTTCATTGAAAAGCCAACTTTTCATGCCGATGAAATAATAATAAAGATCTCTGGTCCTAATTATGATAAAACAATTTCACTATACCCAGATCTAAATTTGAATTATAAAACTACATTGAATCTTCAAAAAGTTCTTGGAATTAACAAAGGCATCTATTATGTTTCAGTTAGTTACGGTGGTTCAACATCTCAAACTAATTTCTCAGTTGACAGTCAAGTTGTTGTAAACACAGTTCCTGAAGAAGGCGTTCTTAGTATTAGCACTGATAAATCTCAATATCTTCCAGGAGATTCTTTGGTGTTGACTGGCACTGCTACAAAAATAATCCAATTTGAGGGATTAAAATTTAGTATAAAAGATCCAAACGGAAATGTAATTTCTACTGGTACACTTTATCCTACAAATGGTCAATTTTCCACAAAAGTGTTTATGACTACAGTGAATCCTGTTTATGGTAAATATTCTATAACTGCAGAGTATTTTGACAAAGGTGCACAGACATTTTTTGAAGTTGTTAAAGATATCAAAGAAGCAAAAGCAATATCGTTGTGGACTGATAAAGATGCCTATACTTTAGGTGAAACAGTCACAATTACTGGAAGATTAAACCAGCAGTGGGTTGCTTTTATGGATTTAGAAATTACTCAAACCAAAAATATTTCGACTACAAATGATCTCGGTGTAAGTAGTTCATCATTTAAAATTTCAGATATATTAAAAATATCTGGAGATGGTTCTTTTGCATACTCTTTCAAAATACCCGATAGTGATACTAGATTAGGTGATTATGCAATTACTGTTTCAAAAGATATTGGAACTACAACAAAAATTATTCACGCGGTAACCAATTCAACTGGATATGTCACAAGTACTGAACCTCTTTCACTTTCAACAGATAAAGTGATTTATGATTTAGGTAGTAGCATGACAATTAACGGTTTCATTGCAAATCCTGTTAGTAGTTCTAGTTTTCAACCCTCATCAGTAAAACTTTCTATATATCATGAAGATGGTTCTCCTTTGCAAATCATTGGGCAGATACCTGGAACTAAAACAAGAACAGATAATGGACTGATAGTTGCATACGAATTTACTGCAATCCCAGAATCTTCTGGAAGATTTTCAATTCAAACAAAGATTACTCCAAATGCATTTGCTGAAGGTTCTTACAAAATCAAAGCTGAATACCGTGGACTCGTAAAGACGACTCTTATTGGAATTGTAGATCCCTTAAAATCAACTGATAGTGCGATACTCTCTTTGAACAAGCAAGTTTATGGTTTGAGTGAACCTGTTATTTTAACTGGATTAGTCCCTCCCTTTGCTGGAGGGTCCGTTCAAATTTCTCTTACTGCCCCTGATGGTAGCATGGTTACTTCTGGTGCAACTGTTGATAATCAAAGATTTTCGTGGTCATGGATTACTCCTATCACTGAAAAACCTTTATCGATAAAACAAGATGATCGTTCTGTAACTAAATCCAATTATGGTATTTATAGAATTCATGTCTCTACGGCATCTACTGGTAAAGATGTTTTTTTCAAAGTTTCCCCAAATCCTGAATCTGATTCTTTATCTTTATCTCCACTGATTGTCTCTGCTGAAAAATCATTGTACAAAGCTGGAGAAAAATTAAATATTGTTGGTAATGTGATTGCAAAAGCTCCTCTCTCTCAAGGATTAGTTCCAGAAAGAGTCACTGTTTTGGTTCTTGATGGTAAATTCCCCTACAAACAAATTTTTGAATCCACGGTTTACCCGGATATTGGTGGCACTTTTCAAAGTCAGTTTGAATTACCTGTAACTGTTTTCAATGAAGGTGAATACAAAATAAAAGCAATGTATTCAGGTAAAACAGCTGAATCTACATTTAGTGTTGTAAACGACTTCGCTTTAAATTCTGATGAAAAACTATCCCTCTTACTTGTTACTGACAAATCTGAATATCATCCAGGTGATATTGTAACTATATCTGGCAAACCAAACAAGTTAATCTATATTGAACAATTCGATGTCAGTGTAATTCAGAAGAAATCTGGTTCAGTAACATGTGGTTCATTTTATTGTGGCATTCATTTGGGTCCTGTTACTACTATTAGACCTAGTTCATCAGGTTCATTCTCACACCAATTTCAAATACCTGACTCTCCTTCAAGCATAGGTTCATATGAAATCACTGTTGATGCTGGATTTGCAGTAAAATATTTGACATTTAATGTAGTTGAAAAACCTGTTATAGAAAAACCAATCAACATAGAATCTGAAAAATCTTCAACCATTATTGAAAAAGTCAACCGAATATTGGATGATCAAATACCTGTTCTTACAAGTGAAAAAACTGTGAATGGCACTGTTATGCTACCACGTGTATTCTCTGGTTCATTAATTGTTGCAAAGGCTGATCAATCAAATGTCAACCTAAGGGTTACCTCTGAGTCTGGAATTTGTGTGATTGGCCCTGAGGAAAACTGTCTTGTCAAAGATTCTACTAGAAAACCTGGACAAATTTATGACGTTGTTACAGTAGATGGAATTAATCTAAAAATCAGATATAGTGGTCCAGATGTATTTTTTGAGAAATTCGACATACTTCCAGAATCTGATAATGGATTCTTACCTGATACGAATTGGAATATAGATATAATCAAAGATTCACAAGCGTCTCGATTTTATTATAAAATCAATTACAGCGTATTAGGGTAAGTTCAAAATACTGATTATTTTCTACTTTATTAGATGAATCTTCAAGTTTTGATGTTTTATCAAGATGATCCAAAAAAATGTACAGCTGCAAAAATGGTAAAATTTGGAATTGCAAAAAATATCAAGAAAATAGGAAACAAAGGACTTGTATTGGATCCTTTTTCTGAAAAAACCCTTTTGCCCAATGACAAGTCTTTGATAAATTGTATAGTTGGAATTGATTGCTCTTGGAATCTTGTAGACCAAGCATTTTCAAAAAAATTCAATGGAATCAAAAGAAAACTACCACCATTATTTGCTGGAAATCCAATTAATTACGCAAAACTCAATAAACTTACTACTGCAGAAGCACTAGCTGCATCATTATTTATTTTAGGCTTTAGAGACAAATCTCTTGCAATTCTTGATAAATTCAAATGGGGACACACTTTTTATGAATTAAATCAAAATCTCTTGGAAGACTATTCTAAATTAGAATCTGAAGATCAAATAGATATAATTTTAAAAGAATACGGCATATCTAATCAATGATGTTTTCTTTTCTTCATATATGTTACATATATTGCTGCAATAATGACAATGCTGATTATTAATACTTCTCCAAAATAATTATTTTTACTAAATTCTATACTATCTTGATTTATTGTAGGTAATACCTCTTTGTTTTTTAATACTAGGAAGCTTGTAGAATAATAATCTGGTTTTAGGACTGAATTAGAAATGGCAAATATTTTCATATCTTTTGCACCAGTACCAAATTTTTCCATTGCCTCTCCCGGAATTTTTATTTTTGTGATATTTTTATCTATGTTGATTAATTCCGATATTGTTGAATTTCCATTATTGTTTGTTACAAAATAAAGAATAGAATCAGCGTTTGATGTTTCTACACTGATTTCTAATTCTTTTCCTTTTTCAATAATGTTTGATACATTCACGTTTGTTATTTTAGGAAATATTGCATTCTCAAATTCTGACCAATGTCCTAATTTGAAAGGATATGTTTTATCATCAAATGCATTTACTGTAATAGTTCTTGATTCTGGTGAATACGAACTAAGATAAAATGGACCATTACTAATCACTGCATGGTTGTGTGCCGTAATCCAATCTGATGATGCATTATATCTATTATCAAAATAATCGAAATTATTCTCAGATGAATCTAGCGATCTTGGTATGTATTTTTTTTCACTAAAATCATTCAAGTAATTTTTAATCATTTGAGCATCGTTTGGAATTATCAATGATATCCAACTGACATTTTTGTTGGCTGCTCCAGACCTTGAAAATGATGATTTTCCGTCTAATACTTCTTGTTCCATTGCAGCTGAAATCTCCCATGGTACTGTACTCCATACTGCTGCCCAATCTGCTATCTCTCCATCATCAAAGTGCCAATAATTTACATAAACATCAATTGTATCTTCATCAATAACTTTGATTCCAACTAGTGATTGAATCGTCTGTGAAGCTATCGGTGTAAATTCCACATCATATGTTTTGTCATTTTCATCCGTTTGTACTCCCCACTCCATAGTGAAATACAATGAATACAAAATATCATTCATATCCATTTTTTGACCATTATGCCAATCGCTAAATTTGAAATTAAATCTCACTTTACTTGTTGCTTGAGTTCCATGTGGTACTTCTTTCCATTTGTGCTCTACGGGGTCCCAAATTTTTGCATCATCTGGCAAATTTATTTTTCCTTTAGGTCCTGCTGTTTCCACTTTCCAATCTGCTCTGACTGGAAATGTTTTTCCTGTGAACGGATGCTTAAAAGTAATAGGATCTGATATTATGTCCCATATCTGTCTACTATATGTATCACTTAACCCCATTACAGGATTCCATGCTCCTTGATAGATTTGCTTGACTCCAATTGTCAGTTCTTTACTCTCACTTCTAGAATTAATCGGAGTAAATCTACTTGGAACTCCTGCTCCTAAATCATTTACTACTCCTTCTATTTTCTCATTTGTTACATATTGATCAATTTTACTCGCTAGGAAAATTCTAACTGATTGATCAATTCCTTCCGAAATTGCATCTTTAATTAAACTTGCTCTTTGTTCTTCAGATTCAAAATCCCCTCCGTATATCTTCTGAGTTACATTGTCCAAATACTCATTTTTGTAATTCCAAAATGATGGGTTGTTAAATCCTGGCATGTTTGAAAACCATGGGGAATACATTTGAGCCAATCCAACTGAATCATATTTTACAAAAGCTGATCTTTTCCAACCCTCCGTATACAAACTCCATTTCATTTCTTTTGGATCAGAACCATACACTACAACAAAAGCTTTATTCAAATCCCCAAAATCTTTTTTTACGATAAATCCTAACTTTTTTAATTCTGAAAATAAAATCTCTCCAATAGATTTTCTTACAGGATCATCCGTTCTAATAAAAATCGTAATCTCAATTGGTTTATGATTAATTTCCCATTGACCATTTAATTTTGTGGCTCCTTTTTCTTTTAATGCATTTGAAATCATTTCATCTGCCAATGTTGGATTGTATCTGAAATTGAATGTCTCTAATTGTTTTAATACCGTGATATATTCTGGATCTGCTGGGCTATAGTATGAAATTATTGGTGCGCCATAACCCCCCATTAATTCATTAACAATTAATTTTCTATCTATTAGATAGTTTAATGCAAATCTTACATCTTTGAGTGAAAATGGGTTAAACTCCTTTGACTCTGCTGGATTTACTAATATGCTGTAAGATCCACCAGTTGAATCAAACACTTTTAATCCCTCACGTAATTTTTGGTTTTCTAATCTGTCCGAAGAAATCTTATCATAATAAATATCCAAATTACCATTTCTTACTTCCTCTAATGCTGTATTTTCATCCAAATACTGAATAAATTTTACAGATTCAAAAAAAGTACTTTTTTCTGCAAATGAATTATTGTTGATTAAGTATACAATTAAAAACGCTAGTATCAACACTAGCAAAAATTTCATAAATTCTCTTTGTTCTAATTGTAATAAAAATATAATTAAATTACATTGAATATTTCAAGAAATTTGTCTATATTTTTCACAAATGTTCAAACTCTCTAGTTTTATTCTAAATTTTAAGCATAAATTTTTTTCATAATTAACAATGTTAATCATTTCCTAAATACTTCACTCATAAATTTAATGTGATGCAGAAGCAAACATATCTACTCCGAGAGAAAAACACAAGAATTAAGCCTCTTTTAGATTCAACGATGAGTGGTTTTCATTTACTGCCTGGCTCCGCGATGTTTTCTCTAGATATGCTTCTGCATTTTTAAATTTCTTTTATGATTGAGTTTTAAGATATAAGTTAACAATGTTAAGGAACTACTAAAAGAAATTATTCTTAATATTGTCATGGGATTTAGTAAAACTTGTCCATTATGCAAACAAACCTTTCTTTCACTTGTTACTTACATGTCACACATCAAAAATAATCACAATAAAGTTTCTCCCGATATGCTAACAAAAGATACTGTCGAATTAAAATGGTCTTGGACTAAAAACGACTAATTTTAGTGATCCACGTTCGTTGAATTATTGTATTTTTCCACACCGCTTGTGCCTGTTTTTTATTAATCCCCACATTATGTGTTTTTTAATATTTTTCCTAAAACCTATATCGTCTAAACCATGAGTAAAAAATAATATGAAATTTAATCAAACTGTGATGTCTGGACTAAGTGGAATCATTTCTGGGGGGATCTCTATCGATGATTTTGTTGCTATTACAAAAACAAATGTTATAGATTCACAAAAAATTCTTGATGGATATATAAAAAGTGGAATTGGAACGAAACAAGAAAATAAATATTATTTTGAAGATGGCGACAAACTTAAAGCTGCTATTGAGTTAATAAAAAATGGTGGTCCTCTAGATGAAATTTCCACCTTGCTTGATTGGAGGGATTTTGAAGGATTAGTTGCTGAAATTTTATATTCAAAAAACTTTGCAATTATAAAAAATCTAGTTCTTACCAAACCTCGTATGGAAATTGATGTGGTTGGTATACGATTAGGAATTGCAATGTTAATTGATTGTAAACATTGGAAGCGTTATAGTTCTTCTACCTTGTCTACTGCAGTGAAAAAACAGATAGCAAGAACCAAACATTATATTTTAAAAACCCCTGGCGCCATAGCTGTACCTGTAATTGTAACTCTGTATCATGATAAGATTGATTTTATTGATCGTGTGCCTATAGTTCCAATTTTCCAATTTTCATCTTTTGTTGATGAATTTTATGGCAATTTAGATCAAATGAATACTCTGGGAACAAAATAGTGCCTAATTTAATTAAATGTTGATTTGTGAATTAAAAATGTCAATTCCATGTCAAGTAATGGTCTATTTGGAATCAATAAAACCATTAAAATAAATTTATGTCCTAAAAGAATCATGAGAAATAGAATAATCTGTAAAGATTGTCATCAAGAGCTAGAAACACGCTCTGAACGTAGCATGAAAAAATGTGAGGGTTGTCAACTCCAATAGTTTCAAATTCAATTAATTGAATTTGTTTGCTTATAGGAATAATGTGATTATGAATAAAATCACACTTCCAATCATGAATCCTTTTGTAATTTTTAAAGAGTTATCAAGCGCTTTGGAGTAATCCTCGTATATTCCACGTCCCATCACTTTTACATCTGTTTCATTTTCCAAAATTTCAAATTTTGCTGATGTAATTTTTGCTTCTGCATTTTTTGCAAGCTCTAAAAACCATTTTGACAGTTTTTCCGCGCTTGTAACTAATCCTAATTGATAATATCCATTTCTATTTCTGGCTTTAACTGGGGCATAATGTGTGTCTGAAGTGCAAATTTCTAATAATCTATATCCTACACTTGCAAAATTCTCCACTATTTTTTCTCTTACTCCATTTTCCATATTATTTGCATCTGCCCAGCCCAGAAAGAATTTTTTATCGTTAATTTTGAGACAAACTATTCCAAGACCTCCCATTGCTAAATCCTCTGTCCATACATCCATGTTATCTGAATTTGCATACCCAAATTCTATCTGATAGCTTTCTTTTGTAATTAAAGAATCGAGACATGATTTTGCTGCTTTTAGCATGTCTTCACCATCTTCTTTTGAAATTTCTTCACCCATCGCATTGTGGCAATCAACAATTAACGTTCTTACGTAATTTCTGTTTTTAGCATATTCCTCAATTTCTTTTTTCATATAGTTTGGAATGTCTTCCATTCCATGCGGTGATAATGAGAGAAACAACAATGGATTTTTTCCAAAAAGTAATCCCGTGACTCTAGCTTTGTTGATTTGAACAGTAACTGGCTCTGTACACATGAGTCCTTCTTCTTTGACTACACTTTTGTCCAAATTTTTTAAATAATTTTCAACTTCATTTTTTGATGGAAGATTTAGCGAATGATCTGAAATACTATGCATTATCATTGCTGAAGAATCCAAATTTTTGTACATCAAATATGGGATGTTGCTTCCTCCAACTGGATGATATGGTCCTGGATGAATTTCGGGTAAAACCATTCTAAACTCTGTATTTCCATTAGATGACCTAAGTCTTATTTGAGATGTTGATACTTTTGTTTTATATGAGCGCTGTTCAATAATCTCTTCAGCTTCTGAAAAATCGTTTCCCTGTGATGCTAAGTATGCTTGTATTGTTTTATGTGTGCTCTCCATACCTGGTCTTCCAGCTCTATCTGTTAATACTGACCAGACACTGGCAATTATCAAAAACACTGAACCAAATCCAATTGCCATCGGATTTGTTAATGTGGGACTCCACATATCATAAGGAATTATTGCTAAAAACATGGCAAGTGGTTGTATCATGCATACTGCCCATGCTTTTCTAATACTTGCTCCTAACGTTGTAGTGAAAATTCCTATTCTGAAACTAGCAAATAAAAACATCCCATATGTTACAAAAAATAATGATGCTTCTTTTACTAGTACAATACTTGCAAGCAACCCCATTAACAATACTGCAATCCATAACATATTCCCAAAAAGAGATGCATGTAATGATTTTGAATATTCTTTCTTTCTCGTAAAACGTGTATCTACTAATTGAGATAATGCCAATATTCCAATGACTATTGGAATTCTAAACCAAATTCCATCTGAACCGTTATATCCAAAATGCACCGTAGCTGTAATTACCGCTGCAATTATCAGTGAACCTGCAAGGGAAAAATAATGTGATGCAGGATTGATTAATGTAAGGGAAAATCTATTGTGTATATTTGAAACATCATCTGAAGATTTTTCCATGTTTTATCTCGGAAGAAAAAATAGATCTACTATCCATGAAACAACAATTAAGCTAATTGGAACTGATACCACTATTTTTGGATCGATTTTGAATCCTTTGGTTTCATCCTCAAAGAATCTCATGAGGCCTCCACTTGATGCTGGTAGTGGGGCTCCTTTCTTTTTACTGCTCATTGTTGTTTTCAAAGTTTGAATTTTGACATAAATACTTTATTCTCTACATAGATTGGCATTAATTGTAAAAAAAGGCTATTTTACGCTTAATTCATACCATATTGATCCATACGGTTATTGTTGTACTTTGATAATTATGAATTAAAGTAACCTGAACAAATTTTGTATTTTAGATGACTGCCATTTGAATACCCTTGGAGTATCAAAATTCCACTATGATAATTGATTAATGCTTCTCTAATTTTTTTATTGTTTCTATGATGGAGTTAATTGATCTTAGAATTTCTTGTTGTTTTTCATGACTAGTCTCTTGTTCTAATTCTTTTGATAGATCTGATAGTTTTTTTTCTAACGTGATCTCTAATCCTGATTTTGTTATTTGTGGTTCATCTTTTATTGGTATTTCTTTTTTTTCAGGCTCTCTGCCACATTTGACACATAATGCATGCCCTTCTTTCATCACTCTTACTCCTGAACAATATGGGCATGGTTCACTTAGTAGTGTTGCTCCGCTCAATAACATATCTACTGCCTTTTTTGTAAGCTCTTTTGACATATGCTAAGTTGAAATTTCTCTCTAAAAAATGCAATTATTTCCTTTTTAATTCATCCCCAAACAAGGCTTAATAGTGCGTAAAATCAAAATAATTTAGAACGTATGGCGGTAATTTGTAATACATGTGGACTCCCTGAAGATCTCTGTGCTTGTGGTGAACTCGCTAAAGATAGTACAAAAATTATAATTCGTTTGGAAACTCGAAGATTCAAGAAAAAAGGAACTATGATAGAAGGATTAGATCCAAAATTAAACAATTTAGAAACAGTTGCCAAAGAATTGAAAAATAAATATGCGTGCGGTGGAACTGCAAAAGACGGTTACATATTTCTTCAAGGTGATCATCGAGATACAATTAAAGACACTCTAATTCATCTAGGATTCCCTGAATCAAGCATCGAACTTCATTAGATATACATTGCAAATATCTTATGTTTCTCAAATAATACGAATTCCCCATTTAGCACTTTTATCAATTATATTTTCTATGATGCTGCTATCGTTTCCATTTGGGGTGTTTGTTGTATTTGATACTGATATTGGAAATGATATTAATTTTCAATACCCCTTAAGTCATCTGCCCATCTTTAAAGAAATTGAGCCCTTTATCCCATCTAGTATTGAAATCGGTGATCTTTTTATTGTTTTATGGTCTACATATGCAATTCTTTTTGCAATATCTATGCTAGGCCCTGATAATGGATTTCTAAAAACACTTTCTACATATCTTGGTCACGGAAAATTTGAAACAAAATCAAATTACATGTTTACAATCACAAAATGGTTTTCCATTTTGATTTTCCTATCTATAATTATTGATTTTGTACAACAGAGTTTTGGGATAGTTACCGTACCTCCATCTGTAGATAATAATTTGACTCAGTTTTTGTATGTGAGTTTGTCCCCTCTGATTGAAGAATTTGGATTTAGATTGATTCTAATAGGTTTACCTCTTTTTGTATTTTATTCTCACAAATTATCATTAAATCATTTTTTACAATCTCTTTGGAATCCGAATCGTAATTTACATATCTACAATTCTAAAAAACCTTTAATTTTAATAATTTTAGTTGGTATATTTTTTGGTTTATCTCATATTATGACGGGTGAACCTTGGAGTGAAGGAAAATTTGCTCAAGCCACTATAAGTGGAATAATTCTTGGATGGCTCTATTTTAGATTTGGTTTGATACCTGCAATTCTTGTTCATTGGGGGACAAATTATTTTATTTTCTCATATGCTAATTTCATATCTCAAATTAATCAGATAACTGTAGAAGATGCATTTTCACAACCTCTGATAAACACAATGGAATTGTTGTTTTTATTATCTGGAATTTTTTCTGTGTCTGTATTACTGATCAATTACTTTAATTCAAAAAGAAAATCACAATTAAGAATTGAATAAGTGGGGGTTAACAACATATGGAAATTAAAACTTGATTTATTTTTTATAATTTAATTTGATTTTAAATTAATTTTAAAGATCTAATGCAAGTTTTAGTCCTTTGTAACGATTTCTTATTGTTACTTCTGTGACTCCTGCTGCTTCTGCAACATCTCTCTGAGTTTTACTCTCACCATTTGTAACACATGCTACATAGAGCGCTGCAGCTGCAAGTCCCATAGGATCTTTTCCTGCAGATATCTTTTGTTCTTCTGCAGTTTGAAGTATTTTGGTAGCAGCTCTTTTTGTTTTTTCAGATAAACCTGCCTTACTTGCAATTCTTGAAATGCATTTTACAGGATCTACCACTGGCATTTTCAAATTAAGTTCCCTTAGTAATAGACGATAGCATCTTGCAATGTCTTTTCGTTTTATGTTGCTTGCTTGTCCAATATCTTTTAGTGTTCTAGGAGTTTCTGTATCTCTACACGCCGCATATAATGCAGATGCAATCAATGCAGAAATTGAACGTCCTCTTACCAACCCCTTTTCTAATGCTTTACGATAAATGTAAGCTGCTTTTTCAATAACTGCATCGCCTACTGCTAATTTGTCTTTTAATCTATCTAGTTCACTAAATGCCTGCCTGAAATTTCTGTCTACTGGCTCATGAACTTGACTTCTACTATCCCACGTTCTTAGTCTTTCAATAGTGCTTTTCATGGCAGAAGTAAGTGGTTTTCCTGTGGCATCTCTGTTTTGAGGATTGATTACCGTTGCTAATCCCATATCATGCATTGCCAATGATGTTGGTACTCCTGCCCTGCTTTTGTTTTCACCTTCATTAGAAAATGATCTCCATTCCGGACCTGATTCATCCACTTTATCAGTAATAACAAAACCACACTTTCCACAAAAATTCTCACCCGTAGTAGCATCTGTGACCAGCGTGCCTTGCCCACATCTTGGACATCTGTCTTTGGGATTTACATTTTTAACCATTTTTTTCCTTTCAAAACCTTTTATGATGATATTTAACCATTGCTAATTCATTTCTTATAAATCTGATGGTGATCCGTATCTAAAATCATCAAATTTAACAAAAATAACTTATTATTTTCTTATCTTAAATCTAAAACATTTCTAATTTTCTCAGCAATATCTGGTTTCTCATTTTGCTCCAATAGAAAATTCAAATCTTCCATGTTGTCTACATCTAACATTATTCTTTTTACAAAAACTAGTGCAACATTTCTTGTGTATTCTTTTGCAGTATTCATATGAATTTTATAACTATCTTCATCATAGTGCGTTATCATCAAGTTTATTGGCATTCTTACAAGTGCATTTGTACCATCAAATCTTCTAGATGGCACAACTATTACAAAATTTGGTGGTGTTTTATAGTTTAACATAAAATCTATGTCTTGAGTTTTAATAAATGGTATGTCTTGTGGAAAAACAATTGATGCATCAAATTTATTTTCTAAAAGATATTTGTCAGCTAAAGCAATTGCATTATTGACACTCTTTTCCTCATTATCTGGAATAATTACTACATTGTATTTTTTTCCAATTTCTATTGCTTTTTCTTCTTTTGTTACAATTACTATCTTATCAATTTGTGGAGAAATTGATAGTGTGTGAATTATTTCTTCTAACATAATTTTGCATAATTCTTCTTTTTGTTCTGATGCTAAGTTTAAACGTGTTTTTGCTAGAGAGAAAGTCTTTACAGGAATGATTGCTGCAATTTTCAAATTATACGTGTATTTGTTTTAAAATAAAATTTGCTAATGCGTCTTCAGCTAGTTTATTATTCATGGTAATTTTTGTTTCAAATACTTTCATATCCAAACTCTGGATTTTTTTTACTAATAATCTATCTTTAGTATCGACTACAATATTTGAGCACACATCTGAATACATTTTTGCAAGACCATATGCGTTTGTTTCAATTCCTGCAGCTTCCATGTATTTTGCAGCTGGTCCGCTAATAGCTTTATCTCCAATTAATGGACTTACTGCAACAACTTTCTTTTTAATTTTTGAAAGCTCTTTTCTAATTCCTTTGATTTGTAGCATTGGTCCAATTGATGTCAATGGATTTCCAGGTGCTAAAATCACCATATCTGCATCATGAATTGCATTCACTGCTTCAGGATTTGGACGAGCCTTGTCTGCTCCGATATACTGAATTCCTTCAACTGGATCTCTTCCTCTATGTTTTACCCAATATTCCTGAAGATGTAATTCTCCTTTATCTGTAGTTATTCTTGTCTCTATACTGTTGTCTGTAACTGGAATAATATTTGCACTAACTGCAAATTTTTCACACATCCATTTTGTAATGTCGCTCAAATTTTTACCGTTTTTTAGCATGTTTGTTCTTATCAGATGAGTTGCTGCATCTCGGTCTCCTACTCTAAACCAAGTCTCTTCTCCAAAAACTTCCATCTGTCTCAAAAAGTTGAATGTATCTTTTTTAATCCCCCAACCTCTTTCTTGATCTAATAAATCGGCTAAACCGTAAATTATTGTATCAATATCAGGACATACGTATAATCCATAAAGCCAATAATTATCTCCAACATTACTTATTACGTTGACTTTAGATTCTTGGGCTACTAACCCCCTAACTAGTTTTACCGAACCTGTCCCACCTGCTAATACTGTGATCATTCCATTTTCTCCTAAAGCTGTTAATCCAATTGTTGTTACTCCATATTACTTTTTCAGATATTCTCGATCTAATTTTCTAGGATAAGTTTATTACTAATTAATTTACGATTTTATTCGTGTCTAGGACTGTATTTTTAGCAGTTTTGATTGTTGGAATGTTTGTAATTGGTTCGAGCTCTACTGTATGGGCAGCTCAAGTAGATGCCAGAATTAATCCTAATAGCGACACTTCTCCATTTTCATATCATTATCAGAAAACAATATTCATTGAATACCCAGATGGTGGAAAATTATTTGATATACTCCATGACAAAGAGTGGACAGTTACAGGTAGTGCAGATTCCTCAAATCCGGGAGTTCAGCAATTAATTGCTAGCCTTAATACTAAAATGCAAAATGACAAAAGTCATTCAAAAATTTCTGATTTGAAAGTATCTTATGAGATTTATCTTAAGGGTAGAAATCTTAACACGTCTATCGATTATAAAATAATCCTTGAAGGCAACCTTGCTAATTACGTGATAACAAAAGACCAAGTACGTACTCTCATTGACTTGGGTTGGAGAGGCGTTGGCACTAATGATCCTGTTACAATTGATGGTCAAGAAATTAATTTTCCAATTAGTATACTAAAAGAAAAAGAACCTGAAGTATACTCAATTCTTTCTGGTACTGATGCAGAATCAATCTTATCAAAACCTCTTATCAATGCTGATTATATTTTAGAGCAGCCAATGTCTAATTGGCACTTTTTATTTGATCCTACTGGAATCAATGTTGATGCTGGAACATTTGGCTTAGACAAATCTATCTCTGGTTTTGTTGTATCTAAATGGACAATGGGCGAAAGCAGTCTTAGAGAAGGTAGACAAGTAGAAAAAACTTTTTCAGCAGATGTCACAGCTGATAAAAATTATGCAGTTAGAAGTGTTCAATCAGCAGATCAAGGTAACATAGCTGCAATTGGATTTGGAGCATTGGATATAATTGATGGCTTGGAAATTGCAGGAATCACTCCTAAACCTCCAAGTGGATATGCAACAACTTCTACTGGTGGATTTCCAGTCACTATAGTTTATGGTATGGCAGGAATGGCTGCAATTGGTGGTATCGCATTTTTCATATATAGTAACAGATCATTAAAGAACGAAAAAGTTGGCCAACAGGGAATTGATCCAGGTAGATTAGTAAGTTATCAAACAAGTGCTTCTTCTGGTGGTTATCAAACCAATAGAGGTGAAGCATACCTTGTTGATGCAAATGATTATGAACAAACTAGAAGTGTATATGATGAACATAAGCAAAGTCCCCCACCTGCATCTTCTAGCCAAGAGGAAGCAGCATGTGGATGTGCCGCATCTGAAGAAATTGGTTCTGAATGTGATTGCGTAATGCATGGTTCATGTTTATGTGATGCAACATGCAAATGCAATGCTGATCTTTGTAAAGAAACAGCATCTTCAATGAGATAACTCATTTAGCAAAAATATCTTAAAAATTTGTGTGTGCTGGGAGTAACCCTCCTTCTGTTTTCACGATATTGCGCTTTGCAGCCTACCTGAACTTGGTACAGGATCCTATAGTTCTGTTTGGCTTTGCTCCATGTGGGACGTCTTTTTCATTCCTTCTCTGGAAACCTCAGGTTTTGCCATCATCGTGCGCCAGGTTGGATTCTTTTCTGCTCCGTTGCCAACCATCTCTGATTATCCATCTCCGGATCACATTTCCTGTATGGAGGGAGGAGTTTCCTCTGCCGTAGCAGCGTGTCGTGCTCCAGCTCACACATTCTGATGTGTTTTTGATTTAATTTGAAGATTGCCTTTCTGGTTTTTTGCCTATTATAAACAACGTCCCAAATTCACGTTTCCATTTTTTTCTGTTTTTAAAATCTCTTATTTGTTTTGTTTTTGTTTCAAATCCTACACTAATGAATTTTTTTTCCCACTCTTTTTTTGAATGTAAATGCATTTGAATTTTCATCATGTTGGCCCATTTTGTAGTTGCTATGTTGTCAGAATAAAAATCCGTACCACAAAAAAACTCTCCACCAGGTTTTAATAATTTATATATTTTTTTAAGAGCAGCATCTATAGAATTTACATAGTAAAGTGATTCCATTGAAAATATAAAATCAAATTTGCCTTTGTATTTTAATGACTCTATGTCTGTATGAATATATTTCTCCTTGATGTTTTTTTTATTTGAGTTAGCTTGTAGGATCATGTTTTTACTTTTATCTATTCCTATGGCAATTTTGCAATAATTATTTTCTGCAATTCTTCTAACAACCCAACCATTACCACATCCTACATCTAGAAATGTAAATGGTTTTTCAAATGAGACTGTTTTTAAAAACTTGATTACGTTCTTCCCATGCTCTTTCTCCATGAGTTTATCTCTCCCACTTTTAGCCCATTTATCAAAAATTCTGCTTACTGAATCCACTGGTTTGAGTTCATTTCTTTTCAATAATATTCTTCGTCTTACTGAGCTTTAGTATGAACGAATTCTACGTTTTACTTATATCCAAATTTTTGATAAATAATTTGAACATACTTGCCAGATGAATCATGTAGAAATTGTGGTGGAGTGCTGACTGATTGTTGTAAATGCTCTCAATGTAACAAAACAATTAGCATGATTTGTGCCTCATGTGGGACTAGAACTCTGGAACAATTTCATAGTTTCTGCGTTTCTTATAAAACTCTCACAAATAATATGATTATGAATAAATCCGATAATTCTCTTCTAGTCCTTATGGCTTGACCTTATTTTTTACTTTTTACTAAATTAAACAATTGCCTAACTGCTAATTTTGGATGATGTGCCGCCAATTTTAATACACTTGCCAATCCGAAATCTGCTTTAATAAAATCCAAAAACTCATTCGGTTTTAACTCTTTAATTATGTCCAATTCCTTATCCCACTCTTCATCTGATAACCCTATCCATCTATCTTGTACTTTTCCTGCCGATTTTATTTTTGCTTGAATGTCTTTTTTCCAGTTTTCTTCATATGGGTATAATGCAGTCTCATCAGTTTTTCCTGATTTTATTGCATCAGCTGCTATTTTTCCTGCAATTCTGCCAAATTTTATTGCGTATCTTATTCCTTCCAGCACTAACGGATTAGCTTGACCTGCAGAATCTCCTACCAAAATCAAATTATTGTATACTGTTTTCCTTGTTAATCCATCATTTGGAATTAATCCATAATGAAATTCAATCTGTGTGATTTTTCCCAATTTACTAATTGGACCCATTTTAGAATCCATCAGCTCTTTTAATCTCTCTGTAGGATCCACTGCTGATTCTGGTTTTCCTACCCCCACTCCTATTCTTACAATATTTCCTCCAACAGGAAAAATCCATGCATATCCTGCTGGAGAATATTTCTGACCTACCATAAGCCACCATGTTTCTTGATCAACGTTTTCAGCTTGCACTTCGTACTCTGCACCAGCTCCAAATCTATTCCACTGAGTCACATATCCCATGGATTTGGATACTGTTGAAGAAAATCCACTTGCATCAACAACAACTTTGGAATGAAATATTACTTCTCCATCTTTGCTTACTCCACTCACTCCTACAATATCTCCTTCTTTGTTTTTTATTACCTCTTTGATGTTTGTTTTAAGGAAAATATCTGCACCATGATTTTCTGCTTGTTTTGCTAACCACCGATATGTTTTTCTTACATCCAGAACTGCTGCATGAGGAATTGTATCTGAAATCGTAACTTCATTATTTGGTGAACAAAATGAGTAATTTTTAATTGGATTATAACAATCATCTGGAATGCCGAATTCTTTCATATTTTGTATCCATGTCACACCACTAGTTCTGACCGAATGTGCGATTGTTTCTTCTTTTTCTAAGAGTGCCACTCTGATCCCTTTTTTTGCAGCTTCACATGCTACTGAAGATCCTGCAGGCCCTCCTCCAACAATAACTAAATCATAATTGTACTCTAATGTCAACTTCTTTGCCTGTTCCTAGAATGTAATTTTGAGGTATATTCTTTATGCCCTATGTTTTTAGTTATTTTTTTAAAATAGGATTTCCTGAACTATCGTTTTCTCTTTCTGAATCAAATGTGTTCATGTGGGCCAAATCCCTGTGCATAAAACTCTGTGTTTCTCCTTCTTTTTTTCTACAAAATTTTTCATGAATCGTTTCTTCTATCTTTAATGTGACCTCGTTTTCATGAAATAATTGCTTTCCACAATCTGGACAGGTGAATTCAGGCATGATTGCATTATGATTCAAATCTATTTAGATGTTTCAGAAATGACTCTGAAATTTATTTAATACCTTGTTTTTTTAAACCGAAACTTTAGATGTTCAATTCACGTGTGTTTATTTGATGGTCGAATCAGATGTTGCTTCATTCGTGTTTTGGTCTATAATTACTGTGATAGTTATGAGTATTACTGGTTTTAGTTACAGATCTTATACTAGGAAAAGAAAAAATGAGCATCCTACATCTTGAAAAAAAAGGCTTACGTTGTCTTGCCATCGCTGAAAGTTTCAAGCAAAATTCAGAGCGATCTATTTTATCTGGATTAATTATGCGAAAAGATTTTGTAATTGATGGATTTGTTTTTGGAAGTGCTACTTTGAAAGGTGATGATGCAACTGAACAAATATTACATATGTATGAAGAACTACATCGCTCTGATGTTAATTATTTGCTTCTTTCTGGATTGATTATTTCAATGTACAATATAATTAATATTAAAAAATTATTTGATTCATTACAAATTCCTATAATTGGAATTTCGTATCGTGAATCATCAGGAATTGAAAATGCTATAAAACAACACTTTCCAAAATCTTTTGAATCTAAAATTAACGAATATAAAAAATTAGGAAAAAGAGAGAAAATTTCTTTGCATACTTCACATAATCTTTTTGTACGATTTGAAGGGTGTACAATTTCTGAAGTTACCCATCTCTTAAATGAATTAACTTTACATGGTTCAATTCCTGAACCTCTCAGAGTATCTAAATTACTTGCTAATACGTTACTTCAAAAAGGTCTATCCTTCTGAAGCTGTTTTTCCACCATCTACATTTAGGATGGTGCCTGTAATCCAATTGGCTTCATCTGACGCTAGAAATAATACTGCATTTGCAACATCTTCTGGTTCTCCTATTCTTGCTAATGGTAATCTTTCTTCTAACACTTTTCTTGCTTGTGGATCATCTAGGTATGGTTTTATCATGCCTGAATTGATGATTCCTGGATTTACACAATTGCATCTGATGTGTCTTCTTGCATATTCTACTGCAATTGATTTTGTAAACATTGTAATTGCAGCTTTTGTTGCAGAGTAAACAGCTAAGTGTACTCTTGGTATTGCCCTTTCACTTGAAATTGAACCTATGTTTACAATAGACCCTTTTTTGATATCTGACATTTTATTTAGTACTGCTTTTGTTATGTGAAAAACTCCAAACAAATTGATGTCAATTAATTTTTTAATTTCAGAATCCGCCATTTCGTGAAAATGAATTGGATCATTTATTGCACCTGCATTGTTAACTAAAATATCGATTTTTCCATATGCATCCATAATTTGATTAATTGTTTGTATAACTTGAGATTCATTCGTCAAGTCGCATGACATGGATGCTGTAGATTTCTCATTTCCTATCTCTTTTCTTGCTTTTTCTAACCCATCTAGATTTCTTGCAATTAAAATGACTTGTGCTCCTTCTTCTACAAATCTTTTTGCAACCCCTTTTCCTATGTCACTTGAGGCTCCAGTGACTATTGCTACTTTATCTTTTAATCGCATATTGTAATTTTATTGATGTGTCTTATAGAATTTTTGGTAAATTTTAGTCACAACCTATTTGTGATCTTAAGAATTGTTTATCTTTTTGATATATGCCAAAATTCCTGTATAATCCATATCCCCAAACCCTTGTTTTACAGCATCTGTGTATACTTCTTCTGCCTTTTTGATCATTGGTAAGTTAATCCCTAGTGTTTTTGCAGTATCTGTAATGATGCTGATGTCTTTTTTCAAATTTGCTAGAGTAAATGTTGCATTAAATTCATCCTGTATCATCTTGTATGCTTTATTTTCACTCATTCCAGTTTTGAAATATGTTGAATTTAAAATATCTAAAAATATTTTTGGATCCACATTTGCACTTCTTGCTAATGTAATTCCTTCTGATAGCGACAGTGCAAGCATTGTAATTTGAAGATTCATTGCAAGTTTGACCAAATGGGCTGTTCCGTCTACGCCTAAAAAAAATGTCTTGTTTGCAATTTTTTCAAACACGGTTTTGAATTTATCAAATGTTTTTTTATCTCCTGAAGCCATCAATACAAGCTCGCCTGTTCTTGCTACATTTGGTCCTCCCATAACAGGTATGTCTATTTTAATTATATTGTATTCTAGAAATTTTTTTGAAATATTTTTTGATTCTATTGGATTTATAGTGCTCATATCTGCAACTATCAATTTTTCATGTGTTCCTTCTATAATCCCATTTTTTCCAAACGAAACTTCTTTTACAGCATCTGCATCTTTTACAACTATGATTATTAATTCTGAATTTTCTGCTACCTTTTTTGGTGAATCTACTATTGTTGCACCCTTATTTTTTAATTCATTGGTCTTTTCTTTTTTTCTGTTATATACTGTTAAATCAAAACCTGATTCCAATAAGTGAATGCCTACCGCATTTCCAAGCATCCCAGTTCCAACAATGCCTATTTTTGTCATATCACGTTCTCCAGTTTATGTGCTATGTTATCTTCGTTCTTCATTTTTTACTTCCCAATGACCATTGCCAAATCTCAATGCCTCAAATTCTAACTGTCCTATTGTCTTTTCATCTTTTCTGACTTTTGCATAATCGAATTTTTTCATTCGAAATATCTTTTCTTTTGGTTTGTATCCGCCTTCGATTACTTTTATCTTGAATCTCTTACTTGCTTTGTTGATTAATTTTCTTGCAATTTGTACATCTCCAATCCACGAAAACATTTCAAAATCCCCGAAATTTTTTGTAGAAATCATATATCCGTACAATCTGGCCTCCAATTTGTAACCTTGTGTCTTAGATTGTTCGTTTAACCATGTAACCACCTCTTCACCATATCCTTTTTCTATGCCAAACGTTTCAGAGTCTCTCATCTATGAAAAATGATTGTTTTAAACCATAATAATCATTTTCAATATCTGTTAAACTAAAATATCTATTCATCTAGTAATCTTTGTGCTTACAATTGATTGCAGGGATGTTGCATCAATAAAGAGTGAATTGGTAGTTTATGTGTCAGATCAAGTCGCTGCAATCCCAACTTTGAAGATTAATGAGTTTATGCTATCTTCATTAAATGATGAAATAATTGATAAAAGCATAGTGATTACTGCAATCAAAGAATTCTTGGAATCTATTGGCGAGGGACAAAATTTTGCTGTTATCTCTAACAATAATGTGATAACGATAAAATCTATTTCAGGTAAAACTATTGAAAGAGAACCCACTACCACATATGGATTGTTTTCATGTACTCACTGCGGATTTGTCACTAGTTATGAAATAGAACTTCAAAATCACATGAAAACTCATTATTTGTAATTTTATAGTCTTGAGGTCTGGTTGCCTATATTTTACTTCTGAATTGCTTTTTATTTTTGACCCTATCCTTAGAAGTCACGATCTCCATTTTTTCAATTGATGATTTTCAACAGGAACTTTATAAGTTCTGAATATAAAAAACATCGTGGTCAAATCTAATAAAAGTAATGTTGTCAAGGTATACTGCACTAGATGTGATCAAATATTCTATTCTAGAACCGCATTTGAAAAACACTTGGTTAAACACTCCTCCAATGTTCTTTGTGAGACATGTCCTATCGATGTTGCTATTTCTAAATTTGTAAATCTCTTTAAAAGAAAATCTTCGCATAATTTAGAATAAATTTTTTAAATAATTCTAAATCCTTTACTTACAAATATTTGATTTTGGTATAATTCCCTTTTATTTTAAATACCATTATCTTACTTAAGAAAACAAAAAACTCTGATCATATATTGCTCTATTTTTAAACTAGTAATGTGGATAATCCAATATGCCGTCTACGTTAAAACTCGTGTTTTCAAATTATTTGTATGTTATTTTAGCATCTATTATTTTCACATCAATGTTAATTGGATTGTTGATTATCTCACAGTATATTTTCTTAGACCCATACATAATTGGTCATATTCAACAAGGTTCAGAACTAGGTTTTATCTTGATTGTAATTCTTTCAGTATTGTCTGGACTTATAATCCCTATGAACATTTATCGGATCAACATCTTAAAAAAATCTAAAGGAAAAATCGGTGGGAGTCTTTTCGGTTCATTTATCGGTTCAATTGCTGGAGCTTGCAGTTGTGGGCCTATCGGATTTGCAGCCATCTCTACATTTGGTTCTGTAGGTGCTTCGGCTTTTTCATTTCTGACAAATTTTGAGATGCCAATAAGAATTGGAGCGATTGCATTATTGATATTTACATATTACACTACAACTAAATCCATTAAAATTGAATGTCGTGTTGTCTGATGATCCATTCTGACATTTTACATCCTTGTTTTTCTGATTTTTTTAATGCATTCATATTTATGTAAAATAATCAAAAATATGTTGTATGTTAAAGTTGGATTGTGTTTTTTTATTCCATTTGCAATTCTAACTGTAATGATTGCGATTGACACGTTCTATTATATACAGTAAATCTGGAATCACATCACACTCCATGAATTTTTCTAATTTATGTTGTTTGATGACTTTTAACTAAATATTGAAGAAATCGCATCAAAAATTATGTTCAATATTGATCCAAATGCATTCTTCATTTTTTATTCTTACAAAATTTGGATTTAAGCATTATAAGCAGAATATATCTGAAAACCTATTCTGAAATTGAATTGTCTATTGATATAGTCATTTAGTGTTAATTTATTTTCTTATCTCACAGACTTTATGTGATCGTTCCTGTTTTAGGTTTATTTTAAAAATTATAATTTGTATTAATTATACACTAAAAGAACAAATTTTTAAAACCTTAGACTCTATCTTGTGGTAAAATTAATGATCCACATGTCCATCATGTATATTCCAATTAGACCTGGAAGAAGAAATGCAGAATACGATGAACTAGATGATACTGATGAATAATCCTATATTATATGCTCAAATGAATTTTTAGGCACTTTAAGATTCAAAAAATTCGTTGGTTGAATAATTTTTGCGAGTATTTCTAACCCTGTAATTGTTCTTATGCTTGGTTTACTAAAATATGAATTTGCGTCTACTGTAAATACTTGTTTTGTTTTTACAGCTCTCAGTGTATTCCATGATTTGTTATTTTTTAATATTTTATTGTACTCTGACATTGTTCGAAACACATCAAAACCACATGGCATCATTATGATGATATCTGGATCTGATTCTATTATCTCTTCAATGCTTAGTTTTCTAGAGTGTTCTCCAGTTACACTTATCATGTTTTTTCCACCTGCATATGTAATCATTTCAGGAATCCAATGACCTGCTGAAAAAAATGGTTCAATCCATTCTATTGCAAGAACTTTCGGTCTTATCTTGTCTGTATTGTTTCTTACATTTTTTATTCTTTCTTCAAGCGATTCTGTGATTATTTTTGCTCTGTCTTCTTTACCAATAATCTTTCCAATTTCATTTACTGATTCTGTTATTTCTTGCAAATTGTGAGGATCCATGGAATAAATTATTGGTTTTTTTTGCAAAATCTGTATTGCTCGTGCAACATGATTATTGTGTGCTGCACATGCCTCACATGTTTCTTGAGATATTATAAAATCTGGATTTGCTTCAATCATATTTTTTTCATGTAATATGAAAATTTCTTTTCCTTCACTTAATATCTTACAAGTTTTTGCATCTATTTCTTTACTGGTTAATGTATCTGAATCAATCAATGAACTGATGACCAATAATTTTGTCTTTGCATTTTCTGGATATTTGCATTCATGTGTTACTCCGTACAACATATCCTCTGCTCCTAATTCATACAATAATTCTGTAGCACTAGGTAAAAGAGATACTATTCTATTTATTGACATGTTTTTTCTTTAAATTTGTTCTTTAAACATCATACGTTAAGATATGGTCAATTTTGCTGATTAGGCAACTTAATAGGAACATTTTAGGCATGGATTTCGTTGTCTGCAAATTCTCATGATATTAGAAAAGCAATTTTGGCAAAATGGCATGAAAATTTATCAAAATATGGAAATTTGTTTTCATCTGATTCTATAAGTGGTTCTAGCCCACCATCTGTGTTTGTAGGCTCATACAATTATCCTAAAGTGTTTGTAGGACCAATGGTTCCTCCAATACATGGTGATACCAGTCTTCTTGATAGTCCTGAAAGATGGGCAGGTAAATCTCTTGAAGATATTGTAAATTTTAGATTAAATCTAATTCGTGGAATTCAAAAAGTTTCAATACATCAAACAGAAGGACGCTATATAGAAAATTTACAAGAAATTACAATGTCTTCAAAACCCACAGACTCTGATTTACAATTTACTAAAACTACTTCTGCTAATGTTTCACTTGATGGTGAAAGTGCTCCTTTTGGACCAATTGGCGAAATTCAATCTGCAAAGTTTTACAACACTTCTGCCACAAAATCTATTGAAAAAATATTTTATGATAAAGATCTTAATGCAAAGGATGCTGTTGTACATCTTTATAATTCCGGTATAGACATTTCGAAAATTCAAAAATGTTTCAGTATTGGAATGCTTGGACAAAAAAGGAAACTGGTTCCAACAAAATGGAGTATAACTGCAACTGATGATATTTTATCAAAATCACTAATTGTTGACATATTGGATTATCCTCTAATTGATTCATACAAAGTTTTTTTTTACGAACATCTTGGAAATTTATTCTCTGTAATTTTGTTTCCACACAGATGGATTTATGAAATGATTGAAGCTTGGTATTCTGATGGTGTTTTGGGGTTTGGCTCTGATTTTGAAGATGCGCGTGGAATTAACCATCCTCCTGCAATAGCTGGCGCATATTTTGCAGCCAAGCTAGGGGTATCTGAATATCTGAAAAAAAATAAAATTCAATCAGGTGTGATTATCTTACGTGAAATTAGACCTGAATACGCTATTCCTGTAGGTGTTTGGCAAGTAAGAGAAGGTATTCGTTCAGCCATGATGCAAACCCCCCTAATTGGTGATACTTTTGATGATGCTCTTATTTTGGCATCAAAGAAAATGAGTATTGGTAAACATGAATGGCTTTCCAAGGGAAACATTATGAAATTAATTCGTCAGAAAACAATCGCTGACTTTTTCTAATTGTGTTGGGTTCTAACTGATTTTTAAAAAAATGGTCTTTTTTGATTATTACATCCTATTTCTAATCTATCTTTTATTTTCAAAATTGTTTATGGATATACGAGTGTGTGTTAAATGTCGTAAAATTATCCAAAAAACTGGTAATTACACAATAATTGTATTTTTGGTCAAAGATAAACTATCTGATCCATATTATGAACATATTTGCTGTCCTGAAAAATTTTCTGTGGTTTGTTAAGTGATCTTGATCTATTTATTGACCACGTTCTAATTCAAATATGTTGCAAAATAAGAATTTGATGATTGGTATTGCTATAATTGCCAGTCCTATTATTTTTGCACTAATTGCATTTCCTAATAGTTTCAGTCTAAGTTGGAATCAAGGACGAGGGGGATTTCTTTTTGCACTTGTATTTATTATTGCTGAATTAGTTGGTCTTAAAGTCATAATTTCTAAAAAAAAATTGGTCGCTGTAGTTCCTTTAGCATCTATAGTAATTATTTACATTGCAAGTTTGGAATATGGTTTAAGAGATTACCTTTTGGCATCAGCTGAACAATTCAATGTACAGTTAATTTATTCTTGGACATGGATGTGGGACTTTATCATAATGGGTATTTTTGTAATTATTGCACTCAGTATATTTTTTGGTAAACGTTGGATAAGAATTGCACCTGCTGGACCAATATTTCTTGCCGGCAGTGCTATTATTCTTTCATTAGATGCATTTTTTCCATATGACACACTTGGTCCATTACAATATGTTGTCCCATATCTAGTTCAAACAAATGTATGGTTGGTAAACCTATTTGATCTTGGAACTGCCACTGCGCGTGATAATATAATGTTCTTAAAAGGTGATTTTGGGCCAATGGTACTTCAAGTTTTTTGGCCATCTGCTGGGGTACACAGCATAATTATCTATTCTTTAGTCATGGGTGCATTCCTATTGAAAATGAATATCCCTAGAAATAGAAAAGCCGTTTATTTTGGATTGGGCATTGCTGGTACAATAGGTGTTAATATGATTAGAATTTTTTCTCTATCTTGGTATGCTCTTAAAGTTACAACAGATGTAAAACAATGGGAAGAATTTCATTCTGTTGCAGGTGAGATTATGTTTTTGCCTTGGCTGTTTTTGTTTTTGTTATTAGTAATTCTAATAGAAACAAAGAGAATGAAAAAATTAGAATCTGAGGGAAAATCTATTCCTAAAAATAACTAGTAATGTTACTTTGACCACGAACTTCTGAAAGTTCTGAAACTTTGACTCCTAACCTTCTGATTGTGTTTTTTTGGTCTTCTAGTGCTTCTTTTAATAATTGCACTGCATTTTTTTGCAATTCTTCTAGATTTGATGTAGGACTTTTTAACATTCTTGATTTTGTCTTGTTTGTTAAATCTGATTGAATAAATTGGATTCCAATTGATTTGAACATTCTGTTGTTTTTTTGAATCACTTCATGTAGTTCTTTACATAACTCGGTAAGGTTTTCTGCTAAATACTCAAAATCATTTGAATCTTTTTTTAATGTGGTGATTTTGCTATATTGTACACTTGGGTCTCTTTCTTTTATTGGCTCATTGTCTATTCCTCTTGCTGCATTGAATATGTAAGTTCCATGTTTTCTTCCAAATTCTTTATTTAATGTAAACACATCTAATTTTTTAAGATCATGTATTGTTTCAAAATTCATATGTGTAAACCACTCTTCTGTTTTTTTTCCAATGCCTGGAATTGCTCGTATTTTTAATTGCTCTAAAAATTCTTCCACTTTTTCTGGTGATACAATTGTTAGCCCATCTGGTTTTTTAAAATCAGATGCAATTTTTGCAACCAGTTTATTTGTTGAGACTCCTATTGAACAACTCAGTTTTAGTTTATCTCTGATAGCATTTTTAATTTGTTGTGCTAGATGACTTGCTTTGTTAAAATCTCCTTCTACTCTCTTACTTACATCTAAATATGCTTCATCTTTTCCTACGTATTCAAAAATATCTGCACTTTCTTTCATGATGTTCATGGCTTTCTCAGAAATTTCTAAGTAATACTCAAAATCAACTGGAAGGAACACTGCATCTTTTCTTTCTTGTAATCTTTTCTTTGCAAAGCTAATTGGAATTCCTGATTTAACTCCGTATTTTCTAGCTATGTAGTTTGCAGTTGCGATAGCACCACTATCTCCACCTCTATCTGAAAAAACACAAACACAAACAGGTTTTGATTTCAGATCTGGAGTTCGTATCTCTTCGCATTGAGCAAAGAAATAATCAAAATCTACGTGGAAAACTACCCTATTTCCCATATTTTGATTTGCTATTGTGATTATTACTGTATTGTGTATTCATCTAAATATTGAATATGTTTAATACTCGTATGGCTTATCCTGTATCTTCGGATGATAATGGTATCAACATAAAGCCCGAATTAATGGAAAAAGAAAAACTCTATCATCACGTGTTTAAGGACAAAGTTCTGTTGTTATTCAAAGATTCCAAAGATTTCTTAAATTGTTATGAAATTGAAGATACTGAACTTGTAAATCAAGTAAAAAACAGTAAAAGTGATGACGAAGTTGAAAAAATCTTTGAAAAATACATCCAACATGAAGACACCAAAAATTAAATAAAAGCCAACGAAGGTTTTGTTGTTAAAGGAATATCGAATTGAGTGACCCTAAAAAATCTAAAGACGCAGAAGACATTTTATCTGAATTTCATGAGACTCGAGATTCTCAAGAACCACAATTATTAGCACCTGAGCCAGAACCACAATTATCAGCACCTGAGCCAGAACCACAATTATCAGCACCTGAGCCAGAACCACAATTATTAGCACCTGAGCCAGAACCACAATTATCAGCACCTAAAAGTGAACTTTCATCAAAACCCTTTCATGATCCTGAAGAACGTGATGTTATTTTTGTTGGAATGAAACCAATAATGACATATGTCGCAGCGACCTTGACCCAACTTTCAACAAGACATACTGTTACTATAAAGGCTCGAGGCAAAAGAATTACTCAGGCAGTTGATGTATCTCAAATGATTGTTAAAAGAATGAATACTGTTGGATATATTATCAGTGACGTTAGAATTTTATCTGACTCTCTTACCTCACAAGATGGTAAAGTACGTAATGTCTCTACGATAGAAATTGACATTACAAAAAACTAAAACCATTGGAAGATTAATTTTAATTTCTGTCTGCATATTCATTGTTGCAATAGTTATTGGATTTATGGTATATTCTTGTGGATTTAGACATATTGTGATAATGACTGACTTAAAGTCATATGAAACATCCCTTGATCCTGAATTCTGTGATACTTTAGTTGAAAAAATTAATTTATTTAATCTTGATTGTAATCCTAAAGTTGAAATTTTAGATTGTGGTTAAATTACATCTGATATGAATGTAATTCCAAAATATATCAATATGGAACTCAAACCAATCATTAAAATTTTATAATTTTTACTTGAAAGAATTTTTGAACTTTTTGAAGCAAGATGTGCAACTGAATATAACCATACAAAATCCATCCATATGTGTAACAAGAAAACAATAATGATTCCTAAAAATGCCCATATTAGCATCGCATCTGAAATTAACTTGAAACCAACACTTAACCACCATATTATGAAAAATGGATTTAACGCACTAAGTATAATTCCTGTAATTACTGCTCCATGTTTTAAATTAAATTTGTTTTCTTTTTTTATCTGTAGTGTTGTTTTAATCTGAATTCCTGCAAATACAAAAAGTACAATTGCTCCTAAAATTGAAACCCATGTTCTAAACTCTGGAAAAATTTCGAATGAAAACACTCCAATTCCTAATAAAATAACTAGAGGAAGCTCTACTATTGTGTGCCCAATTGCCATTTTAATTCCTGCTTTACCTCCCATTTGTAGTCCATATGCTACATTTGCTGTGAATAACGGACCTGGTGCAATTACTCCTGACGCTGAAACAAGAATGACAATTCCTGCAAATTCTAAAATTTGATTCATGAATTCTTTACTCTTGTTTGTATTTTATTATAAAATAAACATAGTAATTTGTTTTATCTGTAAATTGAATCTTTTATCTGACGTGTTTCTTCATCTGTCTCTTTAATTGACTGTTCTGCTTTTTCTGCCTCTTTTTGTAAAAGTGGAATATCGCATGATGTTCCTGGAATTAATTGTGATATGCCATTGCATAATTGTGCACTTGATCTAAAATCTGGACCAGTTCCATCTGATTGAAAAAGAATTACAATTACATCTTGATTTGTAATACTGCCTTCATTAAGTAGCATTCCTGGAATTCCTGGAATTGTTCCATGTTGGAGCATTTTTAATCCTGATTCATTTATTTTTTTCCTCGCAGACTCTGTGTTTCCGACAGCCATCATCCCTTCAATTCCTAACATGGATTTTACTGCAACACTACTTACAATTAATTTAATTTTATGTTTTTTTGCCCAGCTAAGCATTGTTTTTGCAACAACTCGATGTAATGACTCATCAATGGTGATATACGACAGAAAAATTGAAACTTTATGATCATCATTTACAAAAATTCTTGTTGGGTAATTTGGTTTGCCTTCTTTAATTACACTAATTGGTGGAAAACTATCTGAATCAATTATTCCTGCTACCTTAAACTGTGATATTTGTATCATGGATTCTGTTGCAATTGCACTGGTAAATCCAGTTGAAGGAAATCCGTCTATGAGATAACCCCCCTCTAAATTAATTGGTCTTAATTCTCTAATTTTTATTCTAGAATACAATATGCTGTATACAATTTTAGTGAATAATAGTTTTTATCTACATTGATTCTTTAGTTTTAAAGCAAGAGCTGCATAAATGAATGGTAAAATTGTAGTAACTTCTGCATGAAGTGTAGCTTGTCTAGCTTGCTGCGTGACTTTTCCCCATGAAATAGCTTCTCTTACTAGTGCACCGCTCAAACTACCATCAAATTCTTGCGCTGTTGTAATGTAAAATGCATAATCCAAACCCTCTCTGTACTGATTCCACCATAATGTATGATGTTTTGAAATTCCACCTCCTATCATTAACGCTCCAGATTTTTTTGCTTTGAAAATTAATCCAGACAATAAATCTGCATCTCCTGCTAGATTCAATTTAAAATCGTTATGTCTTTGAATGAATAACCATATCTGACTTCCTACTGCACCATCCATAATTCCAGGTACCACAACATCGATTTTATTTTTGTAAGCCCAAAACAAAAAAGAATTTTCTCCAAGATGCTTTCCTATCATCTTGCAAATTTCTGCAGTTGACATTTCTTTTACTCCATTTTTGTATTCTTCTTCTAGAAATGATTGCATTTTTTCTTCAATAAGTGGGCCATAACTTTCCATTGGCACCAAAATATTTCCAAGTCTGTGTATATGTTGATCTGCTAATTCCCCGTCATCCATAGTAAATGACCCTTCGTTATAATTTGAAAAATATCGTGCAATATCATGATCTAAAGCTCCACATGTTGTAATTGCAACATCAAACCATCTATTTTTCATCATGTCTTTAATAATTCCACGTAGTCCTGTTGATATGACTGCGCCTACAAATGAAATGAACTTTAAACACTCTTGATCTGAAATCATTGAAGTTAAAATGTCAAGACCGTCTGAAAGATTTACTGATTCAAATCCCCCCGATTTGGATATTTCGTCAAAAATTTTTTCTATTGATGTGTTTGAATCAATTTCAATGTCTTTTACAGGACGACCTGGCTTGATCATATTGTAATTTCTTGATGACGAGTATAAAATTCTGCCTTAAGTTCTAATCGTTCATGCCAATATGAGAAACGAAATAAAGTTTCGAAATGATTTGTTTTTCAATTTCAGGCATGATGAAATGATATGTCAAACTCTTATGACGTTTCTTTCCTTTTGAAGTCTCTTTCTGGATTTGCTTGCTCTTGGTGTAATTCTTAGTTTACAAGCACAACACGGACATCGTGTATCCTCATGAAAAATAAATATTCCACATACAGTACAACATTTTTGTCCACTTTCATACCTGTTGGTATTCTTACATGATTTAGCTTTGAATCTTATACAGATTCCTTTACATGAATTCATTTTTAATTTACATCTTTTAATATTGACTTTGATTTTCTACGTAAAATCCACAGCATTATTCTATGTTTTTGATTTTGGTATTTAGATAACGCTTAACATTGTTAATTAAATTATTAATGATGTAATCCTAACATAAAATCATCATGAATAGATTAATTCCAATTTTTACTATGATTTTATTCATGATCGTATCTGCATCTATCCTTCCAAACATTAATGCATATTCTCAGAACAACCCCACTGAAAAAAATACTCTAAATGTAAAACTTGACACAGATCCGATAACACCACTACCTAAAGAAATTACAAAACTCAAAATTGAATTTATCAATCCAAAGACAGATCAGATACAACAACACATTGATTATACGATAAGTGTAGAAAATAACGGAAATGCGATATTTGGCCCAATTCCATTAACACATACAAGTCAAGGTTCAGTGACAATTCCTGTGACCCTTGAAAATGGAAAAAACATTGTTAAAATTAATGTTGAAGGCATATTATTTCAACCCATATCTCCCGAAACTGCTACCTTTGATATTTTAATTGGAGATTCTGCTGCTCAATCAGATGTAGTAAATAATAATCAAACAAATGAAAACAATGCGATAGATAATTCTAAAAACACATCAGTGAGACAAATTCCTGATTGGATAAAGTCAAACGCTGGATGGTGGGCAAAAAACCAAATAGATGACGCCACATTTATCTCCGGAATACAATTCTTAATTAAACAAGGGATCATTTCAGTGTCTTCCTCATCTGTAAATCCTAATGAATCCGTACAAGGTATTCCGCCATGGATAAAAAATAATGCTGATTGGTGGTCTCAAGGATTAATTTCCAATGATGATTTTTTAAAAGGAATAGAATTTTTGGTTAGCAATGGAATTATTGTAGTGTGATGCTTCTCATTTAAGAGTTGGTCCAAAGTTAAAGTAATAGAATCGTAGTTTAGATTTTTTGTCTTAAATTTTAAATCTTAATGTTTTAACTATAAAGTTACACGTGAGGAAACCCTAAGAAAACTTAAAACATGCATACTCTCACTAAATTTTGAATGGCAAAACGAATTCGAGTGGGTCTAGTAGGTATAGGTAATTGTTTTGCTGGATTAATTCAAGGAATTGAATATTATCGACAAAATCCTTCTCAAGAAGTAACCGGTATAATTCATGATAAATTAGCAGGATATGGAATTCATGATATTGATTTTGTATGTGGCTTTGATGTGGGTGATAACAAAGTTGGAACTCCTCTCAATGAAGCAATTTACGCATACCCAAACATGGTTAACTGGATTCCAAAAGAAAAAATGCCAAAAAGTGATGCCAAAGTATACGAAAGCCCTCTATTAGATGGAGTTGGAATTTGGGTGGAAAACAGAATCAAGCCTCTTGAAAGTACTAAAACTCATCAACAAATTACTGATGAAGTAAAAAAAATAATCAAAGATAATGGCGTTGAAATTATTGTATCTTATTTACCTGTAGGGTCTGATAAAGTAACCGAGTTCTGGGCTCAAATCTGCCTTGATACTAATACTGCATTTGTAAACTGTATCCCTTCTTTTATTGCATCTGATCAAAAATGGGCTAATAAATTTAAAGAAAAAAATATTCCTGTGATTGGTGATGATATTAAAGGTCAGGTTGGTGCTACTATAGTTCACAGAACCCTGGCTAAACTGTGCAGTGATCGTGGAACTAAAATTGAAAAAACTTACCAAATTAATGTTGGAGGAAACACTGATTTTCTAAACATGAAAGAGCAAGATCGTTTGGCCTCTAAACGAATATCTAAAACTGAAAGTGTTCAAAGTCAACTTGCTGAAAGATTGGCTGATGATCAAATCTATGTAGGTCCTTCTGACTTTATTCCATTCTTAGGTAATACGAAACTCATGTTTATGAGAATTGAGGGTAGACAATGGGCTAACATTCCTTACAACATGGAAGTACGTTTAGAAGTTGACGATAAAGCAAATTCTGCAGGTATTGTGATTGATGCTATTCGATTAGCAAAGATTGCTCTTGATAGAGGTATAGGTGGCCCAATAATCCCTGCTAGTGCATATTTGATGAAACATCCCCTTGAACAAATGTCTGATGTCCAAGCAAAAATGGACTGTGAAAAATTCGTTGCAGGTACATAATCCTTTAATTTTTCTATTTTTAATCTTGATAGATTGATTCATGTTTGTTTTTAGATTTATTTTCTATATCTAAAAAAGACATATTTTAATAATATTTGGCATGCACAGGCTTGTTTTTTAAGATGAATTATATCTGTTAGTGTTCTTATCTCTCATATCTTATTTTTTAATAACTACCATTACGAAAAAAATGATAGTAAACCAAGAAAAATTAATCAATTATGTCAACTAAACTTGTTAACTATCGATTATCCGACCAATTGAGAAAACAATACTATTGGTACATATAAAAAAAGTAGAGATCTTTGGATTCAAATCATTTGGATTTAAAAATACCACTGTTATGTTTGAACCTGGTTTGGTTTCTATTTCTGGTCCGAATGGATCAGGGAAGAGTAACATTCTTGATGCAATAATTTTTGCTCTTGGTGAAAACAAGCCAAAAATGATGAGAGTTGATAAACTTCGATCTCTAATCCATGATATAGAAGGTAATCGACATGGGCCTAAAATCGCTAGATCAAGCGTTCACTTTGATAACTCTGATAGAAAAATCCCTATTGATTCTGATGCTGTAGAAATAACTAGGGAAATGGACGATAAGGGTGAAAATAATTATTATTTGAACAAAAAACCTACTAACCGAAGTCAAATTTTAGATATTCTTGATGTTGCAAATGCTGGATTGGGTCAACTAAACGCAGTACAGCAAGGTACTGTCACAAGAATATCTGAATTCACATCAGAAGAAAAACGAAAAACAATAGAAGATTTAATTGGGTTATCTTATTTTGATGAGAAAAAAACGGAAGCAATCAAACAACTCGATGATGCTGATAGAAGATTGGAAATTGCACTTGCAAAGATGGGTGAAATCAAAAAAAGAATTGATGAGCTTGAAGAAGAGAGAAATCAAAAACTCCGCCATGATATGCTTGATAGAGAACTGAACAGATACAGGGCCATTGCCGCATCTAATAAATTAAAAATAATTCTTAGTCAAAAATCATCCAAGGAAGACACATTTAACAAAATTACATCAGAAGTTACAAAATTTGATGAAGAAAGAACCCTATTACGAAACGAAATTAATTCTCTTGAGAATGAAAAATCAAAATTAATGAGTGTGGCAAATGATTACAGCCAGGCCAAAGCCGCTATTGACTCTGAATTAAGTTCTGCAATGGAACAATATGAAATTGACAACAGTGCAATTGTTGCATCTACTAAAAGATTACAGCAAATAGATTTTAGATTTCCAGAAATTAAAAATGAAATTCAAACAATTGACCTAGTCCGAAATGAAATTGATACTTACATTTTAGAATCTAAAAAAGAAATTAACGAAATTAATATAAAAAAGCAAAAAGTTAACGACGATTTAGAAATACTTGATTCTGAAAGAAATAAAATTTTAACAGAACAATCTGTGGCAGCATCTAAAAAATCTGAAATAGATAACAAAATAAAATTACTTTCTGAGCAACTCAACGAAGCTAAGCTTAAACTATCGAAAGAAGAAAACGAATTTGAAGAATCTCAAATCAAGATTAAATCTAATTCTACTAAATTATCTGATTTCGAAAAAAGTGTTGTGGAGTTATCTGCTTTAAAATCAAGATTAGAATCAAAGATCAATAATCATAATGATTCTATTTCTGAATTAAAATCTAGAATTTCTAAACTTAATTTAAAGAAATCTAAAACACTGAATGATTTAGAAGAGCTTGATCTTATTTTAGAAAAATCAAGCAAAGCCGCAGCTCAATATGACGCAAAAATCAAAACGGTAAAGGGAATAATGCATGAAGATTATACTGTTGCTAAACTAAAAGAAGATGCAGACAAGCTTGGCATTGTAGGATTGGTTTATGAAATGATTTCATGGGACAAACAATATGACCGCTCTGTACTTGCAGTAAGCTCTGATTGGATTAAAGCAATCGTCGTACCTGATTTTGCAACGTTACTTGGAATTGCAGAAGTTGCACGTTCAAAAAATTTGCCAAAATTAAAAATAATTCCGCTTGATGCAATTCCTCAATTCAAATTAAACCTGCCAAAAGAATCAGGTGTAATTGGTGTATTGTCTGATTATGTGCGATGTAACCCCTCATATTCTGCTCTTAAGACATTTCTTTTTGGTAATGTCGTTCTTGCAAACTCTAGGGATTCGGCATACCGCATATCCAAATTGGGCCATAAGGCAGTTACCCTAGATGGAGAATATTTTGAGGCTAAAGGTGGGGCAGTAGTCATCGATATTAATTCAAAAATATCAAAATTGACTAAAATCATATCCATGAGTACAGACATAGATGGATTACTTGAATCCATTAATCTGCTTAAAAGATATGTTTCAAAGAAAAAACACTCTTTAAAAAAACTCGAAGATTCTATTCAAAATCATATGGAACGGTTATCTCTTTCAGAACAAGATCTCGCATCGACAGATGAAAACTATTCCCATCTACAATCCAGAATTTCATCAGCAATTATTATGAAACAACATCTTGCTGAAAGAATCTCTGAATTAAACAAGCGAAGCATTACTTTGCTTGCAGAGATCGCATCTGCAGAATCTCATATTGATTCTCTTAATTCTAGGATTGCGTTAGTTGAAGAAAATTATGCTAGTGGAGAGCAAACACGTATTGCAAATGAATTATCTAGAGTTAATGCAAAAAAATCAGATCTTGAAAAATTGTACACTACAATAATGAATGAATACCGTGATAAAGATTCCAAATTAACTACGTTACAAGCTGACGAAAACAGGAAAAAATCTCAAATAAAAAGTCTTCATGATGAAGAATCTTCATTAATCTCACAACGTCAAGAACTAGAAAATAAAATTAAAGAATTAGAGATAAGAAAAGAGTCTAAAACTGCAATACTTGTAACATTAAGAGAAAAAGAACAAGATCTTATTTCTACATCTGGTTCATCTATCGGACAACTTAAAGAATACGATGATAAATTAAAAGTTCTTTCTGAAAAAGACAAAGAACTCACAAAGGAAATTAATTCATTAGAAAGACAATCTGATTCTTTAACTCGTGATTTACATGATTTAACTGAAAATGAAACAAAATTACAAACTCTTTTGTCCTCATTTGGGTTCGATAAAAATATGGAGACATTTGATGTTGAATCCATAGTTCATGGGCTGACTACTGAATTAAATTCTCTTAATGCTCTTAATGCTAAAGCCCCTGAAACATACCTCGAAGTATCCTATGGATATCGCTCAATGTCTGTGCGTAAGAACTCTTTAGAAGAAGAACGAAATTCTATTGTAAAGTTTATTGAAGATATTGAAAAAGATAAACGCCAAACCTTTTTGGATGCATTTGATAAAGTAGACAAAGAAATTCGTCTTATTTTTAACAAAATGACTGGTGGTAATGCTTGGCTTGAATTACAAAATGAAGATGATATTTTCAACTCTGGAATTTCTTACATGATTCAATTTCCAAATAAACCAAAAAGAGAATCCACCTCAATTAGTGGAGGTGAAAAAACATTGGCAGCTATAGTTTTTGTTTTGGCACTACAAAAACTAAAACCATCTCCTTTCTATCTTTTTGATGAAGTAGACGCACATCTTGATGCGCCAAACTCTGAAAGATTAGCAAAAATTTTGGAGGAGCGTTCTCATGAAAGTCAATTCATAATGGTTTCCCTAAAAGACTCTGTTATACAAAAAGCTAAACTCATCTATGGCGTTTATCCAAAAAATGGTGTATCTTACATTGTCACATACAAAGACAAAAGAATGCCTTCTGTTAAAACATCCTAATCTAAATCTACATAACATGCAGCAACATGATCATTTTCTACCACTTCTAACTTTGGTTCAATTTTACATTTCTCAATAACATATGGGCATCTTGCTCTAAATCTACATCCTTCATAAACATCGATTTCTAGAGGTTCATTGATTCTTATTTTTCTCATTTTATTGAGGTTTTCTGGATCTGGTTCTGAAATTGCATCAATGAGTGCTTGTGTATAGGGATGTTTTGGTTTTAGTAACACCTCATCAGTTGTTCCCATCTCTACAATTTTTCCAAAATACAGAATCCCTATTCTCTGACCGAAATATCTTGCAGTAGCTAAATCGTGAGTGATATACAAAAATGTAATCTGATATTTTTTTTGTAATTCTTGCATTAATTCTAACATCTCAGCTCTTATGGATACATCTAGCATGGATACAGGCTCATCTGCAAGAATTATCTTCGGTCTTAATGCTAATGCCCTTGCTAATACAACACGTTGCCTTTGTCCTCCAGACATCATGTGTGGATATTTTTTTAAAAACTCTTCTGCAGGTTCAAGTCTTACTTCTTGTAATACTTCTATGACTCTTTTTCTTCTATCTTCTTTATTTCCGATTTTATGAATTTCAAGTGGTTCTGAAATAATATCTGATATGTTCATTCTAGGATTCACGGAATCATATGGATCTTGGTGTATCATTTGGCAATTCATTCTAATTTTTTTTAGGTTTTTCTTATCATTTTTGATCTCTTGATTTTCAAAAAATATTTTTCCTGAATCTGCCTCAATTGATTTGAGAATTAATTTTGCTATTGTAGATTTTCCAGAGCCTGATTCGCCTGCTAATACAAATACTTCTCCTTTTCTGACTGAAAATGAAACACCATCTACTGCTTTTATCTTGGTTGTTTTTGAACTGAAGATACTTTTTTTTGTAAAAAATTTACTCAACTGCTCCACTCTTAAAATTTCATCCAATACATCGAATTGAATAAAGTGCTATATCAAGAAATCTTCATGCCTGTTGAATTGGGATAACGCATTTATGTCAAATAAAATCTATTTTATTACTTGAGTAAAACCCTTCAAAAAAATACTGACTATAAAAAATACAAAATTGACTCTAAATTACAATATTTTAAACCACATTCTACTAAAATTGAGAAAAGTTTTGCAGATGAAATATCTTTTAGTTTAAACCGAACTTCAAAGTTTATCAATCCTAAATTTTTTTATGACAAAAAAGGTTCTGAATTATTTGAAAAAATTTGTGATTTATCTGAATATTATCCAACACGTACAGAAATAAGTATTTTAAAAAAACTTAAAGACGAATTACCTCTATATCTTGATGGCTCCTTTAGATTGGTTGAACTTGGTAGTGGTTCTTCTGTAAAAACAAGGTTATTTTTGGATGTTTTAAATCAACTTCAAGAAAAAATTGAATACTTTCCAATTGACATTTCTGAAATTTTAACTGAAAGTTCATCTTTACTTCAACAAGATTATGATAATCTTTTCATTACTGGAATAATCGATACATATGAAGGTGGTCTTGAATTCCTACAAAATTATGATGATAAAAAAAACCTAATTATTTTCTTGGGTTCTAGTTTTGGGAATTTTACGCCAGATGATGGAAAAGCATTTCTAAAAAAAATTAATTCTACCATGAAAGATGGTGATCTTTTCTTAATTGGCTTGGACTTGGTGAAAAATAAAATTATTTTGGAAAATGCGTATAATGATTCTCAAGGTGTCACTGCCAAATTTAACCTTAATGTCTTATCTAGACTCAATGATGAATTGGATGCTAATTTTGATCTAAATAATTTTACTCATCACGCGTTATACAATGAACATGAACAAAGAATTGAAATGTATCTAAAATCACTGGTATCTCAATCCGTAATCATTTCAAAATCAAATATCTCGTTGACCTTAAAAAAAAATGAATTGATTCATACTGAACATTCTCATAAATTCCAATTATCTCAAATACGAGAATTAATGCATCAAACTAGATTTAACATTAAAAATATTTGGCTAGATGAAAATAATTATTTTGCATTGATTTTGGTCTCAAAAATACTTTGAATCTAAATATTTTCTACACATCTAAATCCTGAAAACATCCACCTTTCATCTAATCTGAAAAAATTTCTGTAACTTCCACGAATTGACATTTTTGGTGTACCGAAAGATCCACCTCGTAATACTTTCTGATTTGTAAACCATTTGTCATTATATTCTTCAAATCCTGTTTTGAACCCTGGATATCCTATGAATTCTGATGATGTCCATTCCCATACGTCTCCTATCATTTGATGGCATCCTGATGAACTCATACCATTTGGATATGACCCTATTTCTGTACATCCCCAATGATATGATTCTAGTAAGTTAGCATTTTGTTCTGTTGGGTATCCATTTCCCCAAGGAAAAGTAGTTTTTTGTTGTTTTTCTTCATTCCAACATGCAGCCTTTTCCCATTCTGCCTCTGTTGGAAGTCTCTTTCCTGCCCAGTTACAATATGCATCTGCTTCGTAATAACTGACATGACACACTGGTTCTTTTGGATTCACTTTTCTGATTCCTGAAAAATCTCTTACGAACCACTGACCGTCTATTTTTTTCCAATACATCGGTGACTCCCATTCATTTTTTTTCACTTTTTCCCATCCATCTGAGAGCCAATACTTGTAAGTGTCATATCCTCCATCATTCATAAATTTCATATATTGTTCATTAGTTATTGGAAATGCATCTATATTGTAATTTTCAAGATATACTTTGTGTTCTGGTAATTCAATATCATAACAATAATCTGAACCATTATACCCAACTACAAATATCCCTCCCTTGATCTGTATTGATTTTTGTTCTATATCTATTGGGGTTGGTTTCTTATTTTTTCTAACTGGTCTATATTGCTCTGCTAACAAATGTTGTAGATCATACACTAACAATTCCTGATGTTGACATTCATGATGTAATCCCATAGTGATCAATTTTATTGCATCACTGCTCAGTGACTGTGATTCAATAAAGTGATTTACTCTTTGACTTATTGTATTAAAATATTGAAATATTTGTTCAGTTGTTGGTCTTGAGATAATACCGCGTTGACTTTTATCATGAGGTACTCCAAATTGTTGATAATACGAGTTTAGGTATTCAGAAAATTCTTTAGAGTAGAATTCATAATTTTTGTTGATTTTACTCATCACAGCTTCATAAATCCAACTTACATGCCCTATGTGCCATTTTGAAGGACTAGTAAAAAATGCAGTTTGTACTACAAAATCATCTTTCTCCAAAGTTTTTACTAATTCTAATGTTCTAGATCGTGTTTCTCTGAATTGTTCTAACAGTGGCTTTTCTTCAATATCGATAGATATTGTCATTTTTAATATCCTCTTGCAAATATTGGAATTGCGATGCTTTGTTCTTTACAATAAATGCATTTTCCTTCTTTATTTTCACTATCGAATGGAATTACTCTGATATCTGCACCTGTTTCTTCTTTAATTTTTTCCTCACATTCTATTTTTCCGCACCAATGCACGTTGAAAAAGCCACCCTTTCCTATTTTTGATTTAAATTCTGAATAGTCTGAAATGTCTATTGTATTTTCTTTGGCTTTTACTCTTGCATTTTTTAGCATATCTTTTTGTATCTCATCTAAAATTGTAATTATTTTTCCAATCTCGCTGAATTTCAGGCTAATTTTTTCTTTGTTGTATCTTTTAGCTAAAACTACTTGCTGTTTTTCAATATCTTTTGGTCCAATCTCGATTCTTAGTGGAACTCCTTTTAATTCCCAATCATTAAATTTGTACCCTGGTGTTAACTCATCTCTGTCATCTACATGAACTCGAATTTTCTTTGTTTCTAGTTGTTCTCTGATCTCATTTAATTTTGCAAATACTATCTTCTTTGCCTCATCTGATTTGTAAATTGGAACTATTACTACTTGAATAGGAGCTACTTTAGGTGGGAGTATTAGCCCTTTGTCATCTCCATGCACCATTATCATGGCACCAATTAATCGCCATGACACGCCCCAAGAAGTTTGCCATGCAAATTGTTCAATGTTGTCTTTATCTGCAAATTTCACTTCAAACGGAATTGAAAAATTCTGTCCTAGAAAATGCGATGTTCCCATCTGAAGGGCTTTTCCATCTGGCATTATTGATTCCATTGTAGTTGTATATACTGCGCCTACAAATTTTTCTTTCTCGCTTTTTTTACCCGTGATTACTGGAATAGCTAATTCATCCTCAACTATGTTTTTATAAATTTCTAAAATTTTCATAACTTCTTCCTCAGCTTCTTCTTGTAGTGCATGAACTGTATGACCTTCTTGCCATAAAAATTCTGAAGTTCTTAGAAATGGTTTTGTAGCTTTTATTTCTGCTCTTAGTGCGGTATTCCAAAAATTAATTTTTAATGGTAAATCTCTCCAGCTTTGAATCCATTTGGAATACATTGTATAAGCAAGAGTTTCTGAAGTTGGTCTAAGTGCTAATCTATCTCCTATCACATTTTCACCAGAATGTGTTACCCAAAACACTTCGGGATTAAATCCTGCAAAATGTTTTTTTTCTTTCCCTAGTAATGATTCTGGAATTAAAATTGGAAGAAATCCATTTCGAATTCCATTTTTAAAAAATTTTACATCGAAAGCACTTTTTAGTGATTCCCAAATTGCATAGCCATCAGGTCTTAACACTATCAGGCCTTTTACTGGTGCATAATCTGCTAATTTTGCTTTTAGTACAACTTGAGTATACCATTCACTAAAATCTGCTTCTTTTGAAACTGTAATTCCAATGTCTTCTTTGCTCAAACTAAATTTCAAAGAAATAATTTTACTAATGAGCCTTTCGTGATAAATTGGACTTTTTATTACATATGTCCTTATTTTAACGAGTCGCCTTTACATAGGACTTTTCCCATAACTCTACTTTGGAAGTTTGGGCAAACAAAGCACTGAATAAATTGTATGTCTTCTTTTAATACAGGACATTTCACAAATTCTTGCTTCATTTTTTTAAGCATCTTTGGACTAACTCCTTTAAGTTTTAATTTTCCTTTATCGTCCATCATGCCTGATTCTTTTAATTCTGCCTTTATATCATCTGGAAGTTTTTGTTTTTCTTCAGTTATATCTATGACTACTTCGTATTTGTGTTCTAATTCTTCCATGTTTAGTGGAATTATTCTCCTTGATTTATTGCTAGCGTTTTTAGATATGATGAAAATTTACACTTTAATACAATGAATGATTCCACATGCATCAATTGCGTTATTATTAATAAAAATGCAAATAATCTCCATCTCTTAATATGTATAATTAGAAAAATCTTCAGAAAATACTGTAAATCTGAATATTGTATGTAATTCTATAAACATACCACCCCTTATGTCTATCCAAAATTAATAATAGATGTGAAAAATTCCCATGCGATAATTTCTGATGATACAAAAACTATTGCAGATAAAACCATAACAAAATCCGAATATGTGGAATCTAAAAATAAAACAATTGAAGAAAAACGGCTAAAACTAGCATTATCCCTCCGTAAATTATAAAATTCCTTTTTATACACATGATATTTTTGTTTAATGCGATCATTTGATACATGATTCTTGTGTTATGTGTGTATTCTCTCTCAACTTTAATATAATTAGTAAATTTCTGCAAATCAGAAATCAATTGTTGGCAATTTTTGATGTTGAAGGAGTTTTGTATGATGCCGAATACTTACCTATTCTTGCAGAAAAACTCAACAAGGAAGCTGAGATTTGGGAAATCACAAAAAAAGGTATTCAGGGTATAATTAATTGGGAAGATGGACTTCGAACTAGAGTTGAGGCATTAAAAGGACTGGATTATGCTACCTGCAAAGAAATTGCTGATGCTTTGCCTATTATGACTGGTGCAAAAGAAGCATGTAGAATTCTGAAAGCTGCTGGATGGAAATTAATGGCAGTTTCTGGTGGATTTACAATAATGACTGATAGATTGCAAAAAGAACTTGATTTGGATTATATTTTTTCAAATGAATTGGTCTTCAAAAATGGAAAACTAGATGGTGTAGTTTTACATGTTGATTCTGATAAATCAAAATCAGCTAAAATTAAAATTGCTGAATGGAATGAAAAGAAAGAAGACATCATATGTGTTGTAGATGGTGCAAATGATATCAAATTATTTGACATTGCTGGTTTGAGTATTGCTTACAGAGCTCAAGATGTGGTGAAAGATTTGGCAACTACTACCTTGGAAGAGAAAGATCTTTCAAAAATACTTGATATTATAAATAAACACTATCATCTGAACCTTGAAACTACGACTGCTGCATAAACAATATCTTACTGTATTTTTACAACTAGTGTAATTGCAAATCATTCCAATTTACATAGCAAAAGAAATAGAATTCGGAGATGATATCTCTAATTTAATAATTGATTCAACAGACATCCATCACGGTGATGTTATAGTCATTGCTCAAAAGATCATTTCAAAACAAGAAGGTCGTATGGTTGAATTATCTTCAGTCGTGCCTTCTTTATTGGCAGAAGGTATTAGCTCTGAATATAAAAAAAACCCATGTATAGTGGAATTAATTTTAAATGAATCCAAACAAATTATTCGAATGGAGCGTGGAATACTAATTGTTGAAACAAAAAATGGGTTTATTTGTGCAAATGCTGGAATAGATGAAAGCAACGTAAAACATGGATTTGTAACATTACTTCCTATCGATGCTGATTTATCTGCCGAAAAAATTCGCAATGAAATTTTTCAAAAAACAACCAAAAATGTATCTGTTATAATTTCCGATACATTCGGACGCCCATTTAGAATGGGACAGACAAACTGCGCAATTGGAATTTCTGGCATTCATCCCATACTTGATTATGTTGGAACAAAGGATTCTTTTGATAGAACCTTACATGTTACTGCGATTGCAATTGCTGATGAGATTTGTTCAGCTGCAGAATTAGCTATGCAAAAAACAACAAACTGTCCTGTTGTGATAATCCGTGGTTATAATTTTAAAAATGAAAATGCTTCTATTCGTGATCTCATACGTACTCAAAATGAAGATCTATTTCGATAATCTCTGCTCTATACAATAGGATTATAATCCAAAGAAGAAAATTTTAGTTGAAATTGATTATCAAAACTGAATTACACTGTCATAACTCATTTTCAAATTTTCATGTTGGTGAAGAAGAAGCACCTTATGACTGTAATGTCTCAATCCGGGATCAATTGGAGCGTTCTTATAATTTGGGTTTAGATGCAATCTTTGTTACTAATCATAATACTTTGGATGGATATCATCAGTTATTACAATACAAAAAAGATCATACAAAATTCCATAATCTCTCAGTTTACCCTGCCGAAGAAATCACTACTGATACTGGGGCTCATGTATTGGCATATGGCATTCACGATGAAATCCAATCTGGACTTTCATTAGATGAGATAATCGATGAAATTAGGAAACAGGGGGGCGTTTCATCAGCCCCACATCCATTTAGTTTACTTGATGCTCTTAGAAACGGTGCCAAAAAATGTGACATGATTGAAGTTTTTAATAGTAATAATGTGGATGTTCTTTCTAATGTCAAAGCTACACAATTTGCATTGGATAATAACATGATCCAAGTGTCTGGTAGTGATTCCCATGTTGTTTCCACACTGGGCCGTTGTGTAAACATGATAGAATCTGAAAATAATCTTGACAGTATTTTACAATCTATGAAATATGGAAAAATTGAAATCTTGCAAACTGGATATGCATTACAAAATGAAACCCTTGATCATCTGAAATACAAAATTCATAATTCTAAAGATTATTTGATTGATTATATTGCAGAACATTATCCAAATGCAAAATGGCTTTTGACTTTTTTACTAAAAATCTACGATGTAAATCAAAATAGCCACATCTGGTCGTTATTTTATAAAATTGCACTCTTTTTAATGAAAAGAATTTCGCAAAAAATCAATTTTCAAAACTATGATCCAGAATTTATGAAAGATAGAAACCTTGGTACCATGTTTAAAATGGCTTTGTGACAAAAACATTCCATTTCAAATCAGGTTCTATCTATTCAATTTATTATGTTTTATAATTTAAAAATCACTTAACAATGTTACTTAATTCTTTTATAGATTAAGTTGGATATTAGAAAAATAACTAATATCAAAACACACTGATGAAAAAATGACAAACACAGAAAAATCCTTAATTGTTGCAGTGGTGATACTTGGAATACTAGTAGCGATTACTGTTCCACCGTCTATGAACTTTTATTTTGCAAAGAAAACTACACTTGATACAGCCACAATACCGACTACTAATGTGACTCCGGAAATAAAAACAAATGAAATTCCTAAAGAAGTCATACCAGTTGGTAATTCTCCACATGAACAAAGCAATACAAACTTAGATGTGCTTTATCAAAATTTAGAAAATTCTGTTGTACAAATAACTAGCACTGTTACAGAAACACGATCTAATATCATCATTAATGGTAATCCTTTACAACAACAGTCTTCGAGATTAGGCTCTGGATTTGTATATGATAATGCGGGTCATATCATCACAAATAATCATGTTGTTTCAGGTGTAACAAATGTTGATGTTGCACTCTCCAATGGTGATATTTTTTCTGCCAAAGTGATTGGCACTGATCAATTCAATGACATTGCAGTATTACAATTAATTGATAATTATACCGATGAATCTCTAATACCAATATCATTTGCAGATTCATCTCAAATAAAAGTCGGTGATCAGGTAATTGCAATTGGAAATCCATTTGGATTAAGTAATACTATGACAACAGGAATAGTAAGTCAAATTGGACGATTGCTTCCGAATCAAGAACTTGGATTTTCAATTCCAAATATTATTCAAACAGATGCTGCAATTAATCCTGGAAACTCAGGAGGGCCACTATTAGATAATAATGGAAATCTAATTGGAATGAACACTGCAATTAAATCCACCGTAGGAGAATTCACCGGCGTTGGTTTTGCTGTACCGTCAAATACAATTAAAAAAGTTGTACCTGCCTTAATTGAAAAAGGTGCATATGATCATCCATGGTTAGGTATCTCTGGAACTACTCTCACACCAAAATTAGCTGAAAAATTAAATCTCCCAAAAAATTTTCGAGGAGCTTTAATTAGTGATATTGTAAAAGATGGACCTGCAGATAAGGCAGGACTTAAGGGTGCATTGTATACGTCAAACCGAGAAATAATAAGTGCTGACATAGTAACGTCAATTGATAATACTCCAGTCAAAAGAATAGATGATATCATTGCATATGTATCTGAAAACAAATCGGTAGGAGACAAAGTCTCTTTACAAGTCTATAGGGATGGTTCTGTGATCAGTATTGATATTGAACTTGGTAAACGTGAAGCAATAAATGGATAATTCAAACATCGATGTTTTACTTTTTAAAATAATACAATTAGCTTGGATTAACTTTTGAGAGTGATTTTGCTAAATCACTCATTCTTTTTAAAATAGATTTTAATATGACAAAACAGCCATCATGATGTAGTTAACATCATGTCTGAATCAAATGAGAAAAAATTAGATGCTACTGGATTATTTTGCCCAGAACCTGTATTTAGGACAAAAATTGAGATTGAAAAAATGCAGGTAGGACAAGTGTTAACTGTATCAGCTGATGATCCTGCGGCGGAAGATGATATTTCAAGATGGGTGACAAGAAACGGTCATACATTACTAAATGTAAAAAAAGATGGCAACACGATCACTTTTCAAATTAAAAAGGTGAAATAATTAAAAATCATGGCATCTGTTACTAGTTCTGATATTCTAAACCGTGTTGGTAATACTCCACTTGTAAAGTTAGATTCATTATCAAATCAAAAAGTATCATACTTTGCAAAACTTGAAGGCCATAATCCATTTGGATCTGTTAAAGATAGAGCTGCGTATTGGATGATTAAAGATGGTGAAAAAAAAGGTAAACTCACAAAAGGAAAAAGTATCATTATTGAACCAACATCTGGAAATACAGGAATCGCATTAACTGGAATTGCAAAATTACTTGGTTACAAAGTTGAAATTGTAATCCCTGAAAAAGCTAGTAATGAAACTAAAGATATTATCCGAAATTTGGGAGCAAAAGTTTTTGAAACCAGTGACGATCTATGCCCAAAAGTTGGTGCTGGAACTGATCAAAGTATCGCATTAGCCACATCGATAGCATCGTCAAGACCTGATACGTACTATTCTCCAAATCAATATGCAAATGAAGCAAACTTTATGGGTCATTATGTTGGAACTGGTCCTGAAATATGGAGACAAACTGATGGAAAAGTTACTCATTTCTTTACAGGTGTCGGAACTGGTGGGACGATTACTGGGATTGGAACATTTCTTAAAGAAAAAAATCCAAATATCAAAATCATTGGATGTCAGCCTCAACAAAATCATCTTATTCAGGGGTGGAGAAATTTTGAAGAATCTGCAAAGCCTGATCTGTTTTTAAAACGAGAAAGTGTTGTAGATGATTGGGTATCTGTTGATAATGATGAAGCATTTTCTATGGTAAAAGAAGTACTTGAGAAAGATAAATTATTGATTAGTCCTTCTTCGGCAGCTGTTTATGCATGTATGAAAAAATACCCAATTTATGGCGATGGATGTGTAGTAGGTATATTTGCTGATGATGGACGAAAATTCAAGAGTGTATATGCTAAACAAAACATTCTAACTGAAAACGAATTTGACGATGCTCTTAAAAAAGCAAAACATATGTCAGACTTGGCATATTGATTTTTAGATATCTGAGCTTTTAGTGTCTGTTTCATTTAAAATATTTTTTAAATGTTTTTCATAAAACTCTCTAAAAAATTTATTCATATCCATTTCATGATGTAAACATGCATTGCTTGATTCAGTTAGCTTTTCTTTAAGTTCTTTACTCCATTTACTTTGTTGTCTATCTTTTGATTTTATGACTGACGGATTATTTTTTACTTCTTCCATATTTGATAATAATTTTAATCCTATCTGACGTAGTTTGCTTATGCTGAGTAAAAATAATCCTGATTCATCTTTGTTTACTAAATTCATTAATGCGTATGCTTGAGTATAGTACTCTATTCCTGTTTCATTATATTTCTTAAATTCTATGATCTTTTTTTGCCAATATTGCTCTGTTGTATTTTCTATTACTTTGTAATTGAATTGGATTTCAGATAATTCTTTTCCTAGTTTTGCTAAATTATTGCTATATTCTTTGGCTGTTTTTTTTAATGTTTCAAGTTCATCAGTCATGACATCCATGAATCATTCTGCAATAAAGAGTTTAAAATTTACTTTCAGCATTTTTCCATGCTTCATCTGATATTTTTGAATATTCTGTTATGCATTTTTCACAAAACGAATCCCACTCCCCAATTGCTAAAATTCTAAAAAATTCTTTTGTCCAGTCATATGGGGGCATTTTTCTATATTGGAATTGTTGTATTGTGTAAATGTCTTTTTCATTAAATTTATTCAAACATTTTTTACATTGAGCGTTTTTCATTGGATTTTTTATGAATTGAATTGATTTTTTAGGAATTTTCTGTAAGATATTTGTCTACATCTATGGCAGCCATACATCCAAACCCTGCTGCGGTGATCGCCTGTCTATAGTTTCTATCATGTACATCTCCTGCAGCAAACACCCCTTCAATGTTTGTATGTGTTTTATTTTTTAAAATAATGTATCCCTCATCATCCAAATCAATTTGTTTATTGAAAAGTTTGGTGTTTGGTTCATGACCAATTGCAACAAAAAGTCCTGCAACATCTAGTGTTTTCTCTTCACCTGTTTTGAGGTTTTTTAACACTGCTTGTTTCATTTTTTGATCACCTTTTATGTCTACTACCGCTGAATTCCAATGAAATTTTATTTTGTTGTTTTTCTCTGCTCTTTCTTGCATTATCTTACTTGCACGTAATGCCTCTCGTCTGTGCACTAGGTGCACTGTAGTTGCAAATTTAGTTAGAAATGTTGCTTCTTCAACTGCAGAGTCCCCCCCTCCAACAACAATCAATTCTTGATTTCTAAAAAATGGACCATCACACGTTGCACAATATGATACACCTTTTCCTGCAAATGTTTGTTCTCCGGGTAATCCTAATTTTCTGGGATTAGCTCCTGTTGCAATGATTACTGCTCTTCCTTCGTATTCTTCTGATGCTGTTAATACTTTGAATGGCTTATGTCTAAAATCTACATCTACTACTTCATCATCTATGATGGTAGTTCCCATTCTTTGTGTTTGTTTTCTCATTTCAATCATTAAGTCTGGACCCATAATCCCTTTTTCAAATCCTGGATAATTCTCAACTTCTGTTGTATTGACTAGCTGACCTCCTGGTAATATTCCTGATAAAATAAGTGTGTCATAACCAGCACGTGAACAATAAATTCCTGCGGTATACCCTGAAGGGCCACCACCAATAATCACAACATCAAATTTTGTCTTCTTCTTATCTGGCATTTTTGGTGCATCTTTGTTTTCAAGGATTGTGGCACCTGAATTTGCAGACATCATATGAGACATCTTTGTATTTCATTAATTTAAGTCATTAATCCTGTTATGTAGCTCTTTTGTATATTTCATGAAATTCTTTGCAAATAGTATATGCAACATTTTCAGTATGAAAAACCTCTGAAATATTTTTTTTACCTTTTGCAATTTCTCTCATAATAGTCATACATTTTGTGTTTTTTAGAGCATCAGGTTCTTCTTCATCTGACCAGATCTTAAAACATTCCTCAAAATCCAAACAGAATTTCAAAATGATCACTTCCCAATCTTCAGATGTTTTTGGGATCCCTATGGTATCTGCCAATTCACGAAATTCATTTTTTCTATCTCTGAGTAACAGGTTGATGGTCTCCCTAACTCTTTTTTCATCATAGCCTGAAATTAGCCCTATTCTATTCATAATTATGATAGTTTTTTTGATTTTAAAAAGAATTCTATTGCTATCATCTTTAAAACTATGTTTATCAATTCAAAAAAAATCCAAAAGCATATTGTAGTGAAAATTTAATTTACTTGCATGAAAATCTAGTTTGTGGCACCAAGAAATTTTTTCATATACAAAGCAGATGGACGTAAAGTCAAATTCAACCCAAACAAAATTCTGAGTACTTGTATTAGAGCAGGTGCAAGTAGATCCACTGCCAAAAGAATTTTAAAAAAAGTAAGATCCAATATTTATCATGAAATGGGAACTAATGATATCTACAAATTAGTTTTACAGGCTATTTCTGAAGAAAAAAGTGAAGTGGGATTACATCAAAGATATCAACTCAAAGAAGCAATTATGCGACTTGGTCCATCAGGATTTGCTTTTGAAAATTTTGTGGCAACTTTACTACCGTATTATGATTTACAAGTTTATGGAATCAGGGTGAAGATTAAGGGAAAATGTGCCATACACGAAATTGATGCTATTGGTGTATCAGATACTAGGCAGTTTATGATAGAATGTAAACATGATTCTAATCGTGGCAGCTATGTTGGACTCAAAGTTGCTCTATACACACATGCCAGATTTTTAGATACACATCCTAGGTTTTTTGGCGAGATGATTTTTTGCAATTCAAAAATATCGGAATCTGCAAAAAAATATGCACATTGTATAGGCCAACAGGTCTACTCTTGGAGATATCCTTCAGAAAAGAGTTTGGAAAAAATTATTGAGGAAAATAAATTATATCCTATCACTATTTTGAATTTGACTTCAAGAGAATTAGAAATTTTTTATGGTATTGATTTGATGATTGCAAAAGATCTTCTTGAATATGATGTAGTTAAACTATCTCAAAAAACTGGAATTAGTACAAAAAGAATTCATAATTTACAAACCGTGGTGGAAAAAATCTTTCAGTGATACAGTTCCTTCAAAATGTTCATGTGTTGGTCTTGTATTTGATTTGTGATTTTTTGCCTAATGTTTTTAACTATCTCTAATCCAGATATGTTTATGGCTAATGATTCTTTCTGTCATTGCGGTTCTTGTGGCCATGAAACTGTTTCTGAATGTTATTTGAAACAATGTGGTTGCTGTCTGAGTGATCATCAAGGATCATTTGGGAAAAATAGGTAATTTTTGTTTCTACTTATCATTTAATGTCTCTATGGTTTGAATTTTTGGAATGTCATATGATTAGTCTTTTTAAAATCCGTTGGTGTGTTTTACATAATTTTCCGTTTTCTATCTGTGAATATATGAGATCTTTTTGCCAATGTGCATTAAATAGTCTACAATCTATTTTATCACAAAATGCCTCTTGGGTTTCAAAGTAAAATATTGCTTGTAAAAGATAACCTTCAATGATTTTTGATAGGCGTGTATCGTTATATTCAAGGTATGTTCCTTTGTATTTTTCTTTTATTGATTCTACGTTTATGCCCTGTGTATAATTTAACATCAAATCCAAATAATATTCTCTTGGTTTAGCAGGAGCTTCGATTATCCCTGTAGTTGAAATTATTGAAGGATTTGCACCTATTAGTGCCCTACCGTGATATCTGTAATCACTGTAATCATAAGTGCATGTCATCTTGTTTGTAAAAAATATGTGAAAAAAACCTGGCTCCCTTTCATTGTTTGGAATTAATTCTGTTAGTGTTTTTTGAATTTCAAATCCATCATACATTACAATGTTTTCTGTTTTTGCAGAGTTTCTGAAATTTTCTTCTTCAAAAAGAATTTCATCAGCACTTGGAATGTGTTTTTCATATGGTTTTCTAAGATTGAAAATTCTACATGATGCAATTTTAGTAGCCGTGTCATTTTTTGAAAATTTTAAAATACTGTTTCTTATTTCTACTTGAACCGGAAATGTTTCTCTTAGAAAACTAGCAAGTCTGCTAATCTGAATCTGTGAAACTGCAGGTTCGTCATACAAAAATATTTTTGAAATTTTCAATAAATCGATACACTATTGATTGTTTATCTTTCTAACTCTTTAATTTTTTCTGCTGTAATTTCAGCAGCTTTTCTTCCTGAAAATAACATTGAGCCATACGTAGGTCCCATTCTTGCCAATCCATATGTTTCAGTCACAGACATTCCAGCAGCTACTAGTCCTGGATACACCTCTCCTGTTTTGTGAACTACGTGCTCCTCTCCTTCATTTACATACATTGGATTCATTCCAATCCATTTTGTTAATCCTCTATCAACTAGTCGTTTTACTGCAACAGAATCATGTCCTGATGCATCGATAATCATTTTTGCTTCTAGTGCAATTGGGTCAACACATGTGATGTTTCTTGGTAATGCTGACACTGGCATCCAATTCACAACAATGCCTGTAACTCTGCCATCTTTTAATACAAGATCATCAAACTTTGTAAGATTGAGAAATTTCACTCCTGCATCACAAGCAGCTGCAATTAATTTTGAAACTGCATGCGGTCCAGGTGTTAGATACAATCCTTCAGATACTTTTTTGTACGGGACACCTAACTCATCCCATATTTTTTGAGCTGGCTCTCTAACTGTTACTGGATTCATCATATATCCACCTAACCAGTAACCCCCGCCAAGGTAATTGTTTTGTTCAATCACCAAAACTTTGAAACCCATGTTTGAAAGATCTCTGCTGGCAGTTAATCCTGCAGGACCGGCTCCGATAATAATTACATCTGATTGTGCTCTGTCAATTAAAACTGAATGCCACTCATTTGCAATCGCACGTGTGATTTCGACTTCGCTAACATCTGCAAATATTTTTTCTGATTTTTCAGCAACAGTCGCTTTTTGCATAAAAATATTGATTCATAGAACCCATTAATACTTTGCCACATGTTTTAAAACTCACTCAACACTTAATGTGATTCTTAAATGCACTGTCTTTTTTGTCTTGTATATTTTAATTAAAATCAAATCCGATTAAGCGATCTAAACATTATTCCCAACCGGTTCAATTCCTTTGGAAATGTCGATCATCGTAATTTCTAGATATCCTCCAACTAACAGCAATATCCCAACAATTCCAATCTCTATTCCTATTGTTAGTAACTGTGGTTTAATCGCCTTGTGTTTTATGACTGTGTATAATATTATGTAACTTCGTGATATCCCTAATGAGTATGCTATAACCTCCATTATTCCAAATGGGGATAAATACAAAATTGCTAATGGTGGAATATTTGCTAATGCTGGAATTGATGTTACTATTGATGCAAAAGCAAACCCTGTTGACCATCCCGAAAATAACCCCCACACTACACCAAATCCTGGGATAAACATCGGTAACGCAATAGCCAGATTATGAATAAAAATTCCAAAACCATCTATTCCACCAACAAGACTTTTGAATTCATCTAGAAATTGCGATGAATCCTCATCACTTACCTGACTAATTGCACCTATTTGATATGCTGCTGAAAACAATCCCATGAAAATAAAAAATAAAATGATTCTTGTCTTATTGATCACAACCTCATTTTATTCTCAGATTATTTGAGCATGTTGCTTTTTGAGAAAGTGCTGACATGATGACTCGCCCATTTTTTTATCTTATGCTACACATCTTTATGAAATCATGATCTTATGTCTTGTCTTCTGATCATGATTTTACATTATTTTCAAAATTGCAATGAATCTGTTGTTGATAATTTTAAACTAGTTTACACCTTAGGAGAACCTAATTTCAAGACAATTATTTAGAATAAGAGGAAAATTCGTGTATGTCGATGAAACTTTATCTCCTAAACTTCCCAATATCAAAAATTTATATCATAACTCAAAGAACTTTCTATTGTATTGACAATATCTGATCTTAAACAAGCATATCCTGATTCGCCTAAGCCTAAAATTAATTGGGCAAGAATCGAGGAGGCAGAAGACTTTGCAAATACTGTAAAGTTATTCCGTCAAGGTAAATACGATGAAGACAGTTTTAGACGATATAGACTTCAACATGGAGCATATGGAACTAGGATGACTAGTGACTATGCTATGGTTCGAATTAAATTGCCTGCCGGAGAAATTTATCCACATCAACTAGAAAAAATATCTCAATTAAGCGAACAATTCTCCATAGGTAATGCCCATTTCTCAACAAGAGAAAACATCCAATTACATTGGGTGATATTGGAAGATGTATCGGAAATATTGCGAGGTCTAGCAGAAGTTGGTCTTACATCTCGTGAAGCATGTGGAAATTCTGTGAGAAATGTTATTTGTAGTCCTTTATCAGGTGTTTGTCCTGATGAAGAATTTGATTCAACACCGTATGCTCTTGCAACAGCTAGATTCTTTTTGAGAAATCCTTTATCTCAAAATCTTCCAAGAAAATTCAAATTTAATTTTACATGTTGTGAAAAGCATGGAATGGTAAGAATGGTGGATGTTGGCCTGATCCCACAAACTAGAGATTTGAATGGTTTTATTCAAAGAGGCTTCAAAATTTTTCTTGGCGGTGGGTTGGGTAACAAATCATTTGTAGGCCATCAATTAGAAGAGTTTACTCCCGAAGAAGATCTTTTACATACCTCAATTGCAGTGATACGAATTTTTGATAGATTAGGTGATAGAAAAAATATGGCACGTAATAGAATGCGCTATCTTGTAAATGAAATGGGTTGGGAAAAATTCCAAAATCTAGTTCTAAAAGAAAGAGCAATAGTGCGAGCAACACAATCTGTTGTTACTAGATTGGAAGTTGATCGCACCCCGTCAATAATTAAAAGACCTATAAAAATATCTGATGAGAGCGGTAATGCAAATCCTGATGGGTACAATAGATGGCTCAAAACAAATACTCTAAAACAAAAACAATCTGATTACAACTCTGTATTCATAACTCTTGAAGCTGGAGATATCACGTCTAATCAGATATCTGCACTTGCAACAATAATCAGAGAATTCTCATCTGAAGGCCATGCCAGAGCAGGGTTTGTGCAAAATATTGCATTGCGTTATGTTCATGATGATGACATGGCACGTTTATACTCTAAATTACTTGAAGTAGGACTGGCAAAATCTGGTGCATTGACTATGGCTGCACCTATAGGTTGCTCCGGTACTACTTCGTGTAATCTTGCTTTAACTAACTCCCATAGATTGGCAAAAGAAATCCAAAGAAAATTCCTAGAACTCAAACTAGATCAAGACGATGATTTGCGTGATTCATCAATTAAGATAAGCGGATGTCCAAATGCTTGTGGTCAGCATGGCATTGCAACAATTGGCTTTTTTGGTGGAGGAGCAAGAATTGGAAAAGAAATGTATCCTAATTATCAGATGTCTATTGGAGGACGTTCTGATGGTGACACCATGCTTGGTGCAACATGTCATAGAATCCCTGCAAAAAGAGTAATCCCAGTAATTTTAAAAATAATTGAATTATTCAAACAAAATAAAAAACCAGATGATACTCTCAAGGAATGGATTCATAGAATCGTAAATGGAAAAGAAGACTCTGAGATAAAATCTGTCATTGACATGAGAAAAGCTTTGGATCCACTTACAATTCCGCCAACTAAAGAAGATGATCCTGATTTTTACAATGACTATGGCAGTGATTCCAGCTATCATACAAAAACCGGAAAAGGTGAATGTGCAGCATGAGCCAAGAAAAAACTATCAAAACAACAACTGATGTTGATTCACTAAGATCTGAAATTAGAGATAAAAGTGTTAGAGTAATTGATGTTAGAAGAGAAGATGATTACAAACAAAGTCACATCCCAACTGCAGTGAATCTGCCACTGGCAACTTTATTATCTGATGATAGTCCTGAACGTGTCTTAAAACTTGTAAATTCAATGGGTATCTCTGATGAAACCCATGTAGTTGTTTATGATGATACTTTTGGTGCACTTGCATCTCGAGTTGCCTGGACATTAGAGTATCTCGGCCATTCTGAGGTGTCTTTACTTGACACCACTTTTAGTAAGTGGAAATCACTTGGCTTGGAAAATGACAATAAAACCCCTGAAATCCAAAGCACTACTCACTCAATTCATCTTAGACCGGAAATTTTAGCTACTTCGAATTATTTGGAAACATCCAAAGATAAACCAAATGTAATTTTAATTGATAATCGAGAAAGATTGAACTTTTTGGAACAACACATTCCTGGTGCAATCAGTCTACCTTACAGGACACTTGCAACATCTGATAAAATTCTACGACCAAAAGAAGACATGAAGCGCCTTTTAGATAATAGAGGAATTTCAGGCAATTCTGAAATTATCACATATTGTGGAAGTGTTGGAACTCTCTCAGGACTGGCTTATTATGCACTAAAATCCGTTGGTTTGCCAAACGTCAAACTGTATGTACGTTCTTTTAAAGAGTGGAAAAATCTTGAAAAACCAACAGTAAAACAACAGGATGCTCATTATTGGGACTTGTCTGCAGAATAGCTAAGCTATTTCATTTCTGAGTTTTTTAGTAACAGTTACTTCTACATTGTCAAACAGATTTAGCATCTTTGTTTTATTTTCAATAAGATAATCTACTCCTCTGTCTTTTAATCTGATTTTCCACAACCTTATTTCTCTATGTTCTTCAAAAAATTGTTCAATCATCTGCTCTCCAGATTTTGTTGGATCGATGAACTCTTCAAATAATTCAATTGTTTTTTCAACATTTTGTTCTTCTATTGATTCTCTTACAGATTGTATGGTTTGACTGATCTCTTTAAGATTCTTAATTGGTTTTGGTAACTGTTTTTTTGTGATTCCAAATAAACTCTTTTTCTCTTTTCCCATTCTTTCTGCAACATCTGCTGCAAGATCATATATTGGAATTTTACTAAGACCATCTCGTTTTTCATGTTGAACAATTAATCCTTTTTCAAGTAATTTTCTTAATGCGTCTTCTGCATCAGCTTTATCCAGATACGTTGTCCAAACAATAGCTCCTATAGTGTGGTATCCCTGTCTTATTGATTCTAAAACTACTACTTCTACAATTCTTTTGAACCCTTCTTCAATTCTAACATTTGCAAAATCCTTGTCTCTTACTGATTTTCTTGCATTTTTAACATCAATTTCAATTGAACGCTTTAGTGCTTCAAGTGATTCTGGAACTTGGTTTACTAGTGACAAAAAACATGCTTTGTTATACCATGCCATTCCATATGTTGGATCTGATTCCACCGCTTTTTCAACTGCATCAAGAGCTTTGGAATAATTTTTTTGCTCATAATGAACAAGTGCTTTTAAATTCCAAGCCTCTGGGTTGGTGACATCTATATCTAAAATTTTATCATAAATTTTTAGTGCATCATTATAATCTTCTAAATGGAATTTTGCATATCCTAATTTTATTAAAGTCTCTATGTTGTCTGGTTCTATTCGTAATGCCTGCTCAAAAATTACCACTGCATCTTCTAGCTTTTCATCTGCCATCAGATTTACTCCTTTTTTAAATAACTTTTTACGATTATAGTCAGGATCTACTAGGCTTGTCTCTTCCACATCATCTGTTTTTTTAACCTCTATTTCTTTATCCTTAGAGTTTTTTTGAAACGGTTTCTTCACTAGCTCAAATTTAAGCTAGAGTCTAGATAAATACTATCCTGAATTATGCCTAGTTCTAACATGACAAATATGTGAAAAACATTGATCTTTATTCGTATACAACTTTTTCTAAACTCTCATATCTTTGCACTGGAACTATAAAAGTTTCAGAATTAGAAAACCCTGATCTATAAAATCACAACAGATACGATCACATGGCAAAAATACAATTTATGACTAATTATCATCTCTGAAAATATTATTGTTATTTTAAGTACTTGATAATGAAAAAATTGTCATGGCTAAAACAAATAATGTTCCAAAAAAAAGTACTGGGATTGCCCCATTATGGGCATCAAGTTGGACAGAAATTGAAAAGTCAATAGATAATTTGCGTAGAGATATGGAAAAAACATTTTCATCATTCCCAACAATTTCTATGCCCAAAATGTCTAATACCTCATGTGATGTTTTGGATGAAGGCAATCAATTTCGTGTAAAGATGGATGTTCCTGGAATAAAGAAAAATGAAGTTAATCTGAATGTAACTGAAAATTCAGTTGAGATATCTGCAGAACATAAAGCAGAATCTGAAGAAAAGAAAAAGAACTATCTTAGAAAAGAACGAAGCCACATCTCTTATTACAGATCTCTTCCATTGTCTGAGAAAATCCAAACATCTAACGTATCTGCAAAACTCACTGATGGTGTTTTGGATATAGTGCTTCCAAAATCAAAGCCATCTGAAACACAAAAGAAAAAATCTATTTCTGTCCAATAGTTTTTCTTTTTTAAACTAATGTTTTTTAAAATTAAAAACATGTTGAACTATTTTTATTTTGGAAATTTACCTTGGAGTATAAATTCTAGCATTGACACTTTGATATGATGACTAAAATTCTCGTTCCTCTGGATGGCTCTCCTAATTCTGTTAGGGGATTGGACAAAGCAATAGAATTTGCTAAAAATGACAACTCTTCGTTGACACTTCTTTACGTTGCAATACTTCCACCAGTACATATTATCGGCCACTCTCAAGACAAAGTCAAAAAATCACTAGCAAAAAAATCTCAAAAATTTATTAATGATGCTGAAGATAAATGCACCAATCAAAACATCCCTTTTACAACCAAGTTGATTTATGGTTCAGATCCTCCATATGATATTGAACATTTCATAAAAAGACATCCTCATGATATGGTTGTCATTGGTGCAAAAGGTAAGAGCACTCTAAAACGCCTTTTCTTAGGAAGTACATCTAACTATCTTGTTCAAACTCTAAAAATTCCAGTAACTGTAGTAAAGTGATTTTTCTAACTCATGTTAATCTAGAAATTTTAGGAACTATGTGCTTGTGAAATCCTTTTTTGAGGCTAATCTGTATTAGTTGTGATAAAAAAATGAATTTTTTTGCACCAAATACAGAAATACTTGGAATTTACACAAACGATTATGTCATCTAGTCCAAGATTGGAAGTTAAAGGTCAAGCTCCATTCAAACAATCTGGGATTTATGAGGTACAGATATTCATTACCCATTCAAAACCGTCTGTTGACCAAATTAGATCTAAACAATTTCCTTCACTCTGGAAAGGCAATTTTCATCTTAGGGTAAATGATGGAATATTTACTGATACACTTGGGTCTGATGCAAATCCAATCCCTTCATCTGTTTATGACCTTGAATCTATTTGGATTGTAGTAGTTGATCTATTTTCTTCATTACATTCTGTTTTTGATGTTTCATTAGGAAAACCTTCTAGAGAAACTAAACATGAAACTAAACATGAAACTAAACATGAAATAGAATCTCCAAAACAGCGTTCAACAAAATCCTCGTCTGACTATGTTACACGTGGTTCCATCGGCGATAAAGGTGACAAAGGTCCACCTGGTCCACAAGGTTCTCCAGGTGACAAGGGTTCTCCAGGTGACAAAGGCCCAACAGGTCCTCCAGGCCCTCCAGGTGATAAAGGTCCAACCGGTCCACAAGGTCCACCTGGTCCACCGGGTGATAAAGGATATCCAGGTGACAAAGGTCCTCAAGGAGAAAAAGGAATAACTGGTGATAAAGGAGATAAAGGTGACAAAGGACTAACTGGTCCACCTGGCGATAAAGGTGACAAAGGTCAAACAGGTCCTTCTGGCGATAAAGGTCCAGAAGGTATGCGTGGTCCTATAGGCCCTCCAGGTGACAAAGGCCCAACAGGTCCTCCAGGTGATAAAGGTCAACTTGGATTACGTGGAGTACCAGGTGATAAAGGTGACACTGGTCCACAAGGTCCACAAGGTGACAAAGGACTAACCGGTCCAGTAGGTCCCATTGGAGAAAAAGGACCAACAGGTCAATCTGGAGTTCAAGGAGAAAAAGGAATTCAAGGACTTCCTGGTCCTATTGGAGAAAAAGGTCCAGTAGGTCCAGTTGGAGAAAAAGGTCCGATAGGACCTCATGGCGTTACAGGTGATAAAGGATTGACCGGCCCAACCGGTCCTATCGGCGATAAAGGTCAACAAGGTCCTGTTGGTCTAATTGGTGAGCGAGGTCCAACCGGCCCCGTAGGTCCTATTGGAGAAAAAGGTCCACAAGGTCCACAAGGTCCACCTGGTGCAAAAGGATTAACTGGAGTTCCAGGCCCCGTTGGCGATAAAGGAGAAAAAGGAACACAAGGTCCACAAGGTGATAAAGGACTAACCGGTCCAACAGGTCCACAAGGAGAAAAAGGTCCACAAGGTCCACAAGGTTCTCAAGGTGAACGAGGTCCATCTGGTCCTATTGGAGAAAAAGGTCCACAAGGTCCACAAGGTATTCAGGGTCCACAAGGTGAACGAGGACTCATTGGCCCACAAGGTCATATTGGTGATCAAGGTCCACAAGGTGAACAAGGTCCAGTAGGTCCAGCAGGCCCTAGAGGTCCACCTGGTCCACCGGGAGAAAAAGGTCCAGCTGGGGGAATGTCTTTAGAACAAAAAGCATTGTTCAAAGAACTCTTGGAAATAATGACTAACAAAAATATTATTAGTACTGAAGAGCAAATCAAACTGATGAGTTATCTTTACTAATGTTTGATAAAGTGAATTACTTATGAGTGAAAATCCTGAAAAAATAGAATTTAAAATGTTAGATTACAAACGTCTTGAAAATGATTTTGTTTCATTTGAATTAGAAGATGGAACCATTGTTAAAGTTAAAGTTGATTTGGATCGTGTTGGTATTGCTGTAAATTTTAAAAATCCTGATGGCACTCCTCATTATGCAATTAACACTTCTGTAAAATTATCTATAACTCCACCTGACAAGACATTCACTGTTCAGAAAAATACTCTTAAAGGAAAAAATTCTCAACCTCCAAGCCAAATGTTTAGCTGATTTTAGAAAATAAAATTAGAAAAAGAAAAAACAAATCGTCATTAAATAACGATTGTTGATTTTTTAAACGATCTTATCGTCTTCTTTTTGGAGCTGCTCTTCTTTTTGGAGCTGCGGCTTTTCTTTTTGGAGCTGCTCTTCTTTTTGGAGCTGCTCTTCTTTTTGGAGCTGCGGCTTTTCTTTTTGGAGCTGCTCTTCTTTTTGGAGCTGCTCTTCTTTTTGGAGCTGCTCTTCTTTT
>DATIFS010000019.1:0-6125 GCA_035455105.1 Nitrosarchaeum sp. | reverse complement strand
CATGGATTTTTCAACATCAGTTTTTGATGCGCCTTTATGAAGGTTCAATTTGTTATCTAATGCATACAACTTGAAAATGTACGTATGCTCTTTATCAGGAGGAGCTGGACCACCATAACCAATTTCTCCAAAATCAGTTTTACCTTCAATTGCACCATTTGGAATTGAATCTTCCTTAATTTCTGTAGTGGGTTCAATATTCCATATTACCCAATGAACCCAAATTTTTCCCACTGCACCAACGGCATCAGGATCATCCATTATGAGAGCTAATGATTTTGTATTTTGTGGCATTCCTTTAATCTTTAATGGTGGATTTATGTTTGAATTTTTATAACCATATTTTTTTGGAATTTCTGCGCCATTTTTAAAAGCAGTACTTTCTAAAATAAAATCAGTCATATCATTCGTAGATAAATTCTACAAGTTAAATTTTACTATGATTCTAAAATAATTTTGTCATTTGAAAAAGATAGTATTGAACTACCATTTTCTTTTATTTGTTTTTTTAATTCTTTATCCATTGTACCAATTATAGCATGATTTTTTTTTACATAATTAATTAGTTCTTTATCTGCAAAATTTCCAGAAATTGGTATTACTTTGAAATTCTTTATAAAATCCATAGTTATAATAGCAGTTTGATTTTTTTGAGGATTTTTAATTAATTCAAATAGCTCATTTTGAACAACTTGTGGAACAACGAAAGTTACTTGACCTATATCTACATCTAAATTATTAATATTTTTGATTCTTCTAGTAGCTAGATGGATTAGAAAACTTGTATCACAGATTACTTCAACCAAGTATTCCTGCACCGATTAATCTCCATCTATCAGTAATTCTTCTACTAATAGCTACATTACCACCTTCAAATATGCAAGCAGGTCTTCGTAGTTCGACTTCTATACTATTTGATTTGATTTTAGTAACTTTACCTAGAATAGGGGCAGTTCCAATGTTTAATCGTAATAATTCACCTATTTGAATTGGGAGTACTTTGGTATCTTCAGCTGCTCCAACTGCAGAATCAAATAAATTTACTTCTAGTTTTATCTGTGATGAATTTTCAGGTAGTGTTCCAGGTTTTCCAATTACAGAGCCTATAAAAGAATCACTTCGTGTCATTGCAGGATCTAATTTAGTGCCAATTGCTACCAAACCACCTGGCTTTACATAATCAACAATTCCAGCTGCTGTACCTAATGAAGTGATTTCAGTTAGTAATGGTTCATATGCTTTCTTTTTTTCATCTATTATGCCAGGTTTAATCTCAATTTCATCTCCAACTTTAAAAGTTCCCTGTGTCAGACTTCCTCCAATTACACCACCTTTGATATTTTTTAGTTTTATTCCTGGTTTGTTGACATCAAAAGATCTCAAGACATGCATAATTGGTTCTTTAGATTCGTCTCTTTCTGGAGTCTTGATGGTAGATTCTATTGCACCAATTAATGCATCAATGTTTAATCCAGATTGTGCAGATAGGGGGACGATTGGCGCCTTTGCAGCATAAGTGCCTTTCACAAATTTTGTAATCTCTTGATGATTAGCAATAGCTTCTTCATATGAAATCAAATCTACTTTATTTTGCACTATAACAATTTGTTGTATACCAAGTGTTTGAAGTGCTAATAGATGTTCTTTAGTTTGTGGTTTTGGTACCTGCTCATTTGCAGCTACTAACAATAATGCTCCATCCATTAAGGCAGAACCTGAAAGCATGTTTGCCATTAGACTTTCGTGTCCTGGACTATCAACAAAACTAACAACCCTGGATAATTCACTTTCTTTTCCACAATTATTGCATTTTGGAGTAGTTGAATATCCTAGTGGTTCTTCACAGCTTTTACATTTGTAAAATGCTGCATCAGAATAACCAACACGAATTGTAATTCCACGCTTTAATTCTTGACTGTGAACACTTGTCCATGAGCCAGTTAATGCTTGAATAAGTGTAGTTTTACCGTGATCAACATGACCTGCAGTTCCAATGTTTACACATGGTTGATGACCATATTTTTTTATGTACCACTCAGGAAGTGTTTCTCTCCAATGCATTAACAAAAATATAGATTCGGTATATGTTAAGCTATTCTTTTTTATTTAGATTCTGCTGGTATTTCAGCAGGAGCTTCAACTGGCAACTCTCCATCAAATTTACAATTTATTTGATAAATTTCTTCTGAAACAGTATTGCCTCGCATAAGTTTTCTTATTCTTTGCCCTGTTTCTGCTGCTTGTAATCCAACCCCTTTTGTAAGTAAAGTATATTTTCTTGCTGAGCCATGAATATCATTTCTCATTGGAACTCCAGATTTGTCACTACCTCCAGTGAGTTTTAATTTTCCTTGCAATCCCACAATAGATGCATTTGTTTCATGACCTAGTTCTAAACCAAGTAATGGATTAGCATCACTATCTTTCAATTCTTTAGTGATTGATCTTCCTTTGATGTCAGATATTGTAAGTTTGAAATTTGTCAAGTATTACAAAAAAAAGTCCAACGACTAATTAACCTTTGGACATTATTTTTAAATCAAGATTATTTAGTATACGCATGAAAGAAGAAATCAGATGTCCCAGATGCGATAATAAAATGGTAGATATGCAAGCATGTCATATGTTTTGTCCAAAGTGTGGGGCACATTTGGATTGTTCTGATAAAGGAAATTTTTGGTAATCAAAGACCAGATCTTTTTGGGATGTAATCATATGACATGTTAATTGCTTGATCTTTCATGATTTCAAGATAAGTGTCATAGTCTGCTTCAAAATTACAATGTGGGCATTTTACATTTGTAATCTCATCATTTAAAATTGCGACTTTTTCACATTCAGGGCAACGTGCATCCATAATGCTATTTTGCAACTAAGATATTTAATCATAATTAATGAAATCAGATAAGCGGAGTTAGTCTAGCCTGGTAAGATGTCAGCTTCCCAAGCTGAAGGTCACGGGTTCAAATCCCGTACTCCGCATTTCATAATTCTCTAATTGCTTGCTCAATTTGTCCTCGATCTTTAGCTTTTGGAGAAAGTTTCAGATAACTTTTAAGATCATTTTTTGCATCAGAATTGTTTTTTTGTTTCTCTTTAAGATATGCACGATTTTTGTAAATTTTTGCGGATCTTTTAGGATTAATTTCAATAGCTTTACTGTAATAGAATTCAGATTTTTCAAATGCATTAGATTTGAGATAAAAGTTGCCAAGACCATTGTATGCAAGATAAAACCTGTTGTTGAGTTTAATGCATTTTTCATAGTACTGAATACAATCATTGGAGTTTTGTTCATTAAGTAAACTTGCTAGTAAATACAATGCGGTGGGATTACTTGGATCCAATTCAATTGATTTTTTTAGAGTTGTTAAAGCTTCGGTAGTATTTTTTTGAATATGTAATCTTTCAGAAATAAGACATAGTCTGTTTGATTTTTCATTAGAATTATTTAGTTTAATAGAAGACAAGACATCTGGAGGAGCTAGAAGTATTAGTAATCTACCATCTTCTGACCATTCTTTATCAAAAATTTTCTGAGGAATTGCTCCTTCTTGTTGTTCACCTTTTTTATTTCCTTTTTGAATATAATGAATGATAGTGTTATCATTATCATCGTATCCAGATATTACTGAAACATGTTGTGTTATTTCAGGAATTCCTGGTAGAATTACTATTGGTGGAATTCCAATGTCTATGATTTTTTTTAATTCAGATAAAGAACAAGTGATGATTTTGCAGCTCAACCCATGTCTTTCTGCAGATTCGATTCCTTCAATTAAGATACTTCCATTATAATTGGCATATTGTTTTGCAGTTTCAATGGCCTCAGACATTGGAAGATTAACATTCCAGTATTTTGAAACCACATTGATTGGTAAAGGTAAACAAATGTTTTCTTCTTCTACCAAAGGAAGTAAAAGTTGATGATCTGTAGATTCCATGAAATTAAAGTATGATTTAGAGTTATTAAAATCAATCAGATAGAGCAGAACTTTTGAATCAGGTTTTTACCATCATCACTCATTTCCGGATGAAATTGAGTTCCAAAAATCTGTTTTTTTGAATATTGAATAATTTCAAATTTACAATTTTTAGATTTTCCTATTACAACTAAGACATCAGGTAATTTAGAAATCTCAAATCTATGGCTCTCAAATACCTGTAAATCGTTACTGAAAAGAGAGTTTTCTTGAAGAATACTGATTTTTTCATTACCTTTTTGAGTAAATTCAAGTTTCCTAATTGTTCCACCCAAAGTTAGAGCCAATATTTCTGCACCATAACAAATCCCTAGTAATTTTTTATTGTTTTGAATTGCGTGGTTAATAATTTTAGAATTTATTTCATTAATTTTTTTTTCGTTTTTTCTTCGTCCAGAGAGGATAAATGAATTGTAATTATCTAGTGATTTTAAATTTAAGAGATCTGGCGTTAGGTTTTCAAATAAAATTTTTTTGTCACTTAAAAAATCAGTTAGATTTTTTGTGTATATAGAACCATTATTAATAACTAGTAACAATAGTTGATAAAATAATTCCACCTAATTTAATGTTGTAAAATATTTAGGCATAATTTTCAGATAAATAAATTTCTAATTATCAGAAAGTATTCTAATAATTTTCTAGGGATTAACTACCTATTGAAATTGAAACATAATGAATTTCAGGAATATTGTCTTTTACAATTATTGTTCCAATATTGAGATTAGTGTCTTCTTGCCACATGAATACTCTATTACTTCTTGGTTTTACAAAATTATTTATGAAATCTGTTAGGAATTTTTCCGTGTCAGCACGATCTTTTTCAGTAAAGAAGAATATCTCTCCTTCTTTAAACGATAATGGTATTTGTATTGATGTTGGCTCAGATACATCTATTCCACTTGTTTTAAATGAAGATTTTATAATATCAATTCTATCAGTTCTTCCTAATTCTACATAGTCAGCATTAGCTGTAGTTGAGGCACCTGCCACACCAGATACCTTTTTCAGATATGCTTCAAATGCCTGTTGTTGAGTATCGCCTAATCCTACATAATATTCTCCTGTAAATGCTGCACCTACTGCTGCAATAGTACCTAGTTGGGCAACAACTCCTCCAGAACCTGCAGTGTATACAGGGATAAAGTATACATCATGCTGACCTACTCTGTACAAAATATTATCTCCAATTCTAGGGTTTCTCAAAAGTGTCTTTAGTTCAGCAAATGTTGGATCTTTATCTAATGCTTCTCTAACTGCAGTAGGACCAATTAATTTGGTAGTAGAGTTTAGTGGAACTTCATAGAATTGTATGTTACCGAGATTTTTAAGATCATTTTGAACTATCATGTATCCTGCAAGATTTCTTCCTTGAGAACCGCGTAGTTCTAATGAAAGCAGACCTATGAATTCGGTTTGGTTAAAACCAGGTGGTTTTGCTTCAACATAATAAGTCTCCAAACCTTGAGGAACCTCATAGAATTCATTTGCTTGAATGAATGTTTGAACATCATTTACATGATAAATGTTATACATTTCTGCTTTCCAGTTAAACAGTTCTACCGGGTATCGTATTTGATCATTAAGCCAAGCAGGTATTGGTTTGAATTGATCTGAGTATTGTGCAACAAATAAATCAGTAAAAAAATCATCTCCTGTTTTTAATAATTGGATGTTACCATCATAACTATCAATTAAAGCAAATCCTACTAATCTAAGATATGGATTTCCAATAGACCATGGTACATCATGAGTATCAAGTCCAATTATCAAAGGCATTAACCAATAGGATCTTGTTCCATCTGTTACTGGAATAGAGTCTAATTCCTTACCAAAAATATTATACAAGAAATAAGGATACAAAGTTTTCATTCTATCTTGAATGTCTTTGTATCTCATTACATGAACCGATTCAGCAGGAAATGAAAGCAAAAAGTTTGGCTCAAAAGTCCAGCTAAGTGGTGGAGATATATCCAATCCTCCTTTACCATTATAAGACACTCCTCCAAGTTCTGCACTGTTAGTTCCTCTAGAATTTGGATATGCAGACCAAGTATCCTTAAAGAGACCTCCTTCACCATAATAGATTTCTCGTTGTTTGAAGAATTTACTACTATCCACAATTTGTCCATTTGTAGCTTC
>DATIFS010000018.1:0-18576 GCA_035455105.1 Nitrosarchaeum sp. | reverse complement strand
TCATCAATTCCTTTTTGACATAACACTACATTAGCTCCAGAACCGATTACTTTATCCACCATATTCTTTAACATTCTATTCTCCTCATCAAGAAATGATTTCAATTGTTGTGGGTTTGAGATATTGATTTTAGCATCAGTTTCAGTTTTACTGATTTCAAGAGCTTTGTTAATTAAGGCTATTTTTGCATCAGTAATTTTTCTTGGCATACCACCATGAACAATTTCTTTGTCAAGTACAATACCTTGAATAATAACAGAATCTTTAATCGAGCCACCGGCTTTTTTTTCTACTTTAATATCATCAATGTCAACAGTGTATTTTTCACCTTCTTTCTCAGCAACTGCAAGAACTGCTTTTACAATGATATCTGCTAATTGATCAGAATCTTTTCTTACTAGTTTTGTTTGCATAGATGTTTTTGCTATTTTATTAAGAATTGTTTTATCATTTGCAGATACAGTTTCAGCAATTTCTTGAAGGAATTGCTTTGCCTTTTTAGCTGCTTTTCTATATCCATCAACAATAATTGTTGGATGAACATCTTGATCTAAAAGAGATTCAGCATTTTCTAGAAGAGCGCCTGCTAGAATGACAGCCGATGTGGTACCATCTCCTACTTCATTATCAGTAGTTTTTGATATTTCAACCAACATTTTTGCTGCAGGGTGTTGAACATCGATTTCTTTTAGAATAGTTGCACCATCATTAGTAATAGTAACGTCTCCTAAAGAGTCGACAAGCATTTTATCCATACCTCTTGGACCAAGGCTTGTATGAACAATTTCAGCAATTATTTTAGCTGCTGCTATGTTATTTTTTTGAGCGTCTCGTCCTTTGGTTTCAGAACCTCCTTCTTTTAGTAATACAACTGGCATTGTACCTTTAGAAGTTGCTTGCATACCCATAGATGAAAAAATCTCTTATTCCCCTTTTATACGTTGCATATCAAAAATTCTGCAGTAAGATAACCCTAAAATCGGTGTTTTTAAATTGGGAAAATCAGTCCGCAAAATATGGCCAAATCAGCAAACAAAGAATCTTACAATAAAATTTTCTCAAAATTAAAAGAACATCATAAATGGTTTGCAAATTCTATTCCTTTAATCGCGAGTGAAAACATACCGAGTCCAGCAGTTAGAGAAGCAATAATATCAGATTTTGGAAATCGATATGCAGAAGGTTGGCCTGGTGAGAGAGTCTATGCAGGATGTGTGTACATTGATGATGTGGAGTTTGAATGTATGAAGCTTGCAAAGAAGTTGTTTAAAGCAAAATTTGCAGATGTGCGTCCAATCTCCGGAGTAGTTGCCAATCTTGCAGTATATTCTGCTTTTACAAATCCAGGTGATGTAATGCTGGCACCATCAATTCCTGCTGGAGGTCATATTTCTCATGGTAAAAAGGAACATTCAGGAACTGCAGGATTAGTTCATGGATTAGACATTGAATTTTATCCGTTTGATGCTGAAGAAATGACAATTGATGTTGATAAAACTAAACAAAAAGTAGAAGAATTAAAGAAAGAAAACCATTTGCCAAAGATGGCAATGTTTGGTGGATCATTGTTTTTGTTTCCACATCCTGTAAAAGAATTATCAGATTTTCTAAAAAGTTTTGGCATGCATATCAATTATGATGCAGCACATGTTGCAGGATTAATTGCTGGTGGAAGATTTCAAGATCCATTACGTGAAGGTGCAGATACAATGACAATGAGTACGCATAAAACTTTGTTTGGACCTCAAGGTGGACTTGTTTTAGGTTCTGAAATACATGAAGATGCAATAAAGAAAGCAACATTTCCTGGATTAACTAGTAGTCATCATATTCATCATATGGCTGGAAAAGCAGTAACATTTGCAGAAGCATTAGAGTTTGGAAAAGATTATGCAAGTCAAGTTATAAAAAATGCAAAAGTATTTGCTGAAGCTCTTAATGATGAAGGTTTCAAAGTATTAGGAGAAAGTCGTGGATTTACAGAATCGCATCAAATTGCTGTAAATGTTTTAGATTATTCTGATGGTGGGAAGGTAGAAGCAGATTTAGAAAAAGCTAACATAATTGTAAACAGACAACTTATCCCAGGAGATATCAAAGCTGGTCGTAATTATTTCCATCCTGGCGGAATAAGATTAGGAGTTTCTGAAATTACAAGGTTGGGTATGAAACAAAATGAGATGAAAGAGATTGCATCATATATTAAAGAAGTCATAATTGAGAAGAAAGATCCTAAGAAAATTCTTTCAAAAGTAAAATCTTTCAGAAAAGATTATCAAAAAGTTCATTATTGTTTTGATAATAAACTTGGTGCATATGAATATGTTAAGTTAAGATGAGATTAAGTATAATCGGTCAATAGTGATTGATCGCCCTCATTCTTTCCAAAAACTAGATCAATTTCGTCAGATAATGCATGTATTCGTCCTTTTTGGTATTCACCAACATTATATTTTTCAACTAATTTCTTTGCTAGTTTAAGATATTTTTCAACAGAACCTCTGGTTATGGTTGCAATCAAGTTATGACCACAAATACATGTTTGAATCAATGGCATTCTACGATATGATTTTCCACATGATGTACACCTAAAGTTTTGTCTGGCATAAGCACGGAGATTTCCCATAATATCAGGAACTAGATGTGTTGAGATTACATTTGAAACAATTTCTGATGTATCTACCGCATCAATTAATTCAGCATTTTTAATTTGCATATCAAATTTATCAAGCATGGACCCAAGTGTAGAATATGCACTACGTGATTTTGATGTAGTTAAAGAAGATGTGGAGTGTGTAAAGTAATATCCAAAAAATTGTCTTTCTGTTTCAAGACGGGATTTAATAATTTCCACACAATTAACATCTGATGCTTTATTTTGTTCAATTGTTGATTTAAAGAATTCGAGTGGTAAAAATTTAACAACTTCTAGATTGTGTGCTTGTGGTTGTGACTCATGTGGTAATACAAGTGGTTGAATCAACAATGGTGCATCCATTAATCCGCCAATTCTATCAGAGAGAAATTGTCTTGAAAAATTTAGGAGACTATCCATTAGAAGCATTATAGAATCTGCATCTCCATCTGCATCTCTTCTTTTAGCAGAATGCCAGTTTGGAGTAGCAAAACAAACATGTGTTTCAGTGTAACCAATTATTCTTCCAACAATACCTACAGATGTATGAGGTGCTAGTCCAATTATTAAATGGCCTATTAATTCATCTGTATTTTTAACATTATAGAAAAGTGGTTTTTCATAAAACTTTTCTAAGATAGTGTCAATGTATTTACAAGTAGATACGAGATATCTTGCACTTTCGTTTGGAATGATAATATCTTGCATTCGAAGTTCAACTAACTGATCTGCGTTGGTCAGTAATTTTCCATCAACATCGTGAGTATAACCAAGACTGTTTAGTTTTTCAATAGATGTTCCAATCCATGAAGGTTTGAATTGAGTTAAGGGGGAATTTGTTGCATCAAAGCGTACAGTTCCATCTTTGAATACTGTAAGACCAAAATTTTGACGAATTAGGCCTTTTTCTAGTGGTTCTGCAATTCTATCTTGATTGATTAATTCCTTAACTCCTTTGAATGGTTCTTGTGCACGTAACCCCGTTTTTTCTTGTGCTAGCAATAACTTTGCTTTTAATGGAAATGCTTGGTGAGAATGAGATGATGTTTTCCGTTTACATTTTTCACAGTATGGATTATCAAGTTTTTCTCGACAATTATTACAACGATAAATTATTGATGTCTTAGTTCCACATTTTGAGCATTTTATTCCAATTGATGGTTCATTGCACTCTTTACAATATCTGTTGAAAATGTTAGTAAAAAAATTATCTTGTCTTGAAGCTTTTAGGAGATCTCTAGTTGGGCCACCTTTATCATTAATTGGAAATAAGACATGAGTTGGTGGTTTCATTTGTCTGGGAGCTGCTTTTTCAGGTCTTCCTATTCTAACTCCTATTGAAGTTGAGAATTTATTTCTAATTTGAATTCCAGATGATTCTGAAATAATTTGTGGAATTGATAAATCGTTAATTTGTGGTTTATGTCTAAATAATAAATTATAGAAAATTTTTGCTTCTGTTTTTTCAAGAATTATTTGAGTATTATTCATTTTATGTGGTACTCCAAGTTTTTCAAGAATATTTTTTGCCTCTATAGGATATTCTATAGAATCTTCATTGATTTTGGTTGGCAGAATAATTTTTGAGAATTCTTCAGAAGATACTTGATCCCAATAATACAAGTATTCTGGATGTAATGGGATTTTAAAATCCAGTGATAATTTCAATGCTTCATCCAAAGTAGGAATTTTACTCAAAAATTGGATTAGAAACTTATCGTCTGGGGCATACTTGACTAATTTTTCTTTTAATTCTTCAATCCAAAATTCTTCAACATATCCAGTAGGTACAAGCTGAGCATTATTTTCTAAGAAATCCCCAAATGAAATTAAGATATCACCAAGATGAAGAATTTTTTCAATTTCGGTTTTAATTTGGATTCCATGTTCTACATTTTTTATTTTTATCACATCACCATTTTTTAATCTGACAATTGGCGTATCAATGGAATCTACAAATGCCACAGTTGCACCTTTACCTGGAATGTCGATTTTGACTTGAGTACCTACAGCAATTGTGTGATCTAAGATTTCTGCAATTACAGGATTAATTCCTACAGCCGCAAATCCAGTATTACAAGATCTGCCATATCTTAAACGAAAACCCCCTAGTTTGTTAGGCATAGATAAAACAGATCTTCCAGTAATTACTTCACGCATTCTCTTAGCTGCTGCATCTTCTTGATTATCCCCAGTTTGAATTGCTCCTTTTAGGTCTCCAAGCCATTCCCAACCATCTAGTTGATATAATTCAATTCTCTTAAGTAATTTTTTAGATCTTCCAATCAATCCATCATTTAGGACTCTTAATGCGCCTCCTCTAACTCTGTCTGTTTTGATACGAGTCATTCCTTTATGATTTACAACTTCAAAAGGATCTGTATCTACACCGTCTAATTCTACAGGTAAATTTGCTATAACCCGTTCAATATCTTCATCTAAAATATGAAATTGGAAACTACTTGCTTCTCTTTCATAAATTCGAAGCTCCTCAACAAATCTGCCAGTTTCATCATCAAAACAATTTGCTTGATATTTTGATAAACCGACTGTTTTTCGGACATGATCAGCAATTAGTATTGTTACTGCTGATTCAGTTCCTCCGGCTGAACGCATAGGTCCAGCAATAGATACAGAAAGATAATCACTTCCATCTTTGTTTTTCTTTATCTTAACTTCACTAATTCCTTGTAATGGGGCAATTGTTACTCCTTCCGTAACAATTGCCAGACCTACTCTAACTGCTAGATCTAGTTTTTGTTCTAAAGTAGCGTCAGAAAGTGAATACTTTCCTAATGCTATTTCTTTTGATATAATTAATGCAGATAGTTCTTTTCCATGAATTCTTAATAATTCTCTTAAAGGATCAGCAATGTCAATATCGTGCATTTTGGCGACACGATCTGCTAAATCAAATGCGATTTTAGGTTCAATTATTCCTGAAGAGTCAACCAAGGTTGATTTTGCAAGAGCTGCGTGCTCAAAAATAGTATAGGTGTCTTTTGAAAGATCAGAATAGTAATCAAGATAGTAGTTTGGCATCTTAATATTACTAATACGAGAAATTGCATCATTTTCAGACATAATACAATCTTATTACTTGCTTCTTTGAATTGCTTTTGCTATTTCTGCTAGTTTTTTAACACTTCCACCTTTCTCTAGAAAGGTTCCAATAACCAATGCGTTAGCACCAGCTTTAACTAGATTAGTCGCGGTTTTAATATCTCTAATTCCTCCACCAACTATTAAGAATCCATTAAACGCTTTTCTTACTGTTTTAACCATCTCTGGTGTGACACTAGATTTTGCTCCTGAACCTGCTTCCAAGTAAACAAATCTCATTCCAAGAAATTGTGCTGCAAGTGCGTATGCAGCAGCAATCTTTGGTTTTTCAAATGGAATTCCTCTTGCAGAACCAACAAACCATGCAGAAGTACCGTCTCCAATAACTAAATACGCTGTTGGTAATGGTTCTAAACCAAATTTAAGAACACTTGGTGCTCCTAATGCTTGTGCCTGAGTGATAAAATATGGATTTTCTGAATTCATTAATGAACTAAAAAGAATTGCATCAGCATCTGGTACTACACCAGTGACGTTTCCAGGAAAAAGTATAATGGGTATTTTGATACTTTTTTTTATACCCTTGACTACCTCAGCCATTTCAATTTGATCCGTTGCAGATGAACCGCCTACTAGTATAGCAGATGCTCCTATTTTTTCAACATCTTGAGCAAGCTTTTGTGAGGATTCTAATTTTGAAACTTCAGAATCAATTAATACAAATAATAATGCATTTTTCTTTTTAAGTTCAGATTTTAGGAATAATTCAACTTTATTTCCAGTCATAAAAGAGGTTTGTAGATGATGTTTTAAAGTTTAATAGTATGGTATACAGATTTGTATAGCTATGGTAGAGTTTAATAAATCAAATTTTAATAATATTATACGTCAAATTATCAAAAAATCATTATTTACTGAACGACAAATTGAAATTATTTTAAATCAGAAAGATCTCTTAAACTCTAAATTTACTATTAGTAAAGGTGCGTATTATAGACAAGTTGGTCAGTCTAGAGACAAATTAGTGGGATTATTTTATTCAATCATACTTTTACGTGGTTTGGGCATACTTTTACCTGATGATATTGATGTGATATCAAAACTTTCTGAACAGATACGTGTGATAAATGAGAGTGATATATTCCCTGAAAGAGAAGATGAAGTGATTAATGTGATTGATAGATTGATACGTCAGGCATGTAATGTGTGATGTTATAGTTTAGAATGTATGATATAAGTAAATTATTTGTGATTGTAATGTGTGTTAGTGTTAATCTAAAGTGTGAAATAATATTGTTCAATCATGATAAATCACAATATATGATTAATTTTTGTGATGTTAATAGAAATTCCTGAGCCAGAAGTGATTTTAGTTGTGATAGTTTCGTTTATTATTGGTTTAGTGGGTTTGTATGGTTACTATAAAATACGTCCATTCATCAAAATTAGAAGTGATATAGTTGATTCATCACAATTGGAACGTTTAGAATATTATGAAAGGCAATTAATTGATATGAAAATACGCCTAGATTCGATGGAAATGCAGGGTATCGAACAAAAAAATGAAGAACCTAGTTTGGAATTAAAGCAATTTCTAGAAAACTTAGCTAAAAATCAAAAAATTATTGAAAAACCGATTGAGTCTGTAAAAACAGAAGTTGTGAGTAAAGAAGAGCCTATTTCGACTCACCGTATGCCTAATTTAGATCATAATAATGCAGTAGATTATGTGTTGCATCTAATCACAGATAAGGCTATGACATCACGTGATATACAAATCACATTAAAACGAAGTAGAGAACATACTTCAAGATTAATGAAAAAACTATTTGATGATGGATATGTTAAAAGAAATATCAATACAAAACCATATACTTATTCAATTACAGAAAAAGGTAAAGAGAGAATTAAAACATTACAAACTAATTCCATATTAGCATAATTCATTTTAATTAATTCTTTCAAGTTATTTTTAGTTAATTTCATGAAAATTGAGCCAATTTTAATTATATTATATAGAACTAATAAAATATTAAATTATATATATTATTAAATTATAACAGAGTTATGTCAGTACAAGAAAATGAAGTCTTGGTAAAAATTACCTCTGCAGGAACAATTTCTATTCCAAAACAATTTCGAAAATATATGGATATACAAAAAGGAGAATATGTTAAGGTAATTTTAGGAAAAGATCGTCTTATAGTTAGAAAGATTACAATTACTTAGGCTGTTGGTGTTTTTGACTTAGTTTTATGGTTTGGTATGTCCATTCACGACCAGTTCTAATCCTATCAATCTTACCTTTTGAAGAAAATCTAGACAAATATGTAGAGATAATACTTAATTTTATAGGCTCGTTATATTCATCTTCATATTTTTCTAGTATATTTGTAGATGTGAATTTGCCCATTGGGAAGAATTTATCAACAATATGCCATATTTTTGAGCCTGTAGAATCCATATTGGTGGTTTCTTGTTCTTCTTCTATATTCATCAAGTCCATCATTTCAAATATTTTCAAAACCTTCTCACGAGTAACATTACCTTCTAATTTAATGTCATATCGTGCTCCATCTGCATCCTCCATATCGATTCTTATGCGTTTTTTAGCCATCTTTGAGATCTATGAGGATCGAATGTTAACAGTTGAATTGATCCCAGAATATTTGTTAACTAAGAGGTTTGTTAACATTGACTGCCTAAGTCACGCCTAGATATTTTTTTGTTATTAACATGGTTAATTTTTTAATATTATAATTTTATTGATAATTTATGCCTGGAGTGGAAATAATGGGGTAAAAGTAGGGATATTCACAGTGTTAACAGTCATCTTAACGCCTGGAATGGAAATAAGGGGGTAAAATCGACCTTTATTGGAGTTTTTTTAACATAAACTTAACAATTTGTTAATATAATAATTTGGATAAACCCACACACCTATCTTTCCACTCTAATTTTTTATTAATTTTTTTTTATTAAAAATCTAAAATCTAACTAAAAATAATTAATTACAAACTAAACTAGAATAACTATTCTATTCTTTACTCTCTAATATTAGATATCATTATGTTAGAAGGAGTAGAAACAAAGGTGTGTGAGTATGTCTGATCCAATTGATAGATTACTTGATGCAGCTGAAGCTGGAAAATCAATAATAAAAAACAGAGATATTCTTCATTTTACATATATTCCCAATATTATCCAACATAGAAATTCTGAACAAGAACAAGTAACACAATCATTACTACCAATTCTTAAACACTCAAGGCCATCAAATTTACTAGTATATGGTAAACCTGGAATTGGAAAAACTCTTGTTGTGAAAAAAGTATTAAATAAAATCCAAGAAAGAGTAGAAAAATCCAAATTTCCAATTAAATTAATTTATTCAAACTCAAAAGAAGAAACAACTCTTTATGGATTATTGGTAAGTTTTGGAAGGCAATTAGGCATGACTGATAAAGAGTTACCAGGAACGGGCCTAGCAATTAGTGAAGTATTCAAAAGAATATTGAATAATATAGAAACATCTAAAATAAATGCGATTTTTGTTATTGATGAAATTGACTATCTTGCGCAATTAGTGTCTAAAACAGGCAAAGATATCTTATACCAACTTACTAGGGCAAATGAGCGTCTAAAACAAGGTTCTTTAACTTTAGTAGGAATCTCTAATGATCTTACATTTAAAGAAAAACTTGATCCTAGAGTAATTAGTAGTCTAGGCGAAGAAGAAATAATTTTTACAAATTATGATAGAGACCAAATTTATAAAATATTAGAAGAACGAATCAAAGAGGCATTTATTCCTAATTCCGTTGAAGAGTCAGCCTTGAATCTTTGTGCAGCTTTAGCTGCCGCTGAACATGGAGATGCTAGGAGGGCAATCGATTTAATTCGTGTTGCAGGAGAAATTGCCGAAAGACAACAATCACATAAAGTAACACAAGATCATGTGAGAGAAGCATCTCTAAAAATTGAAGAAAATAAAGAAGAAACATCCCTAAAATCATACCCACTTCATGAGAAACTTGTTATTCTTGCAATAATGAAGGCAGGAGGCACTTCTACGGGAGAAATTTATTCATCTTACAAAGGACTATGCAAAATAGTAGGGCGAGATGAATTAACACAAAGGCGAATTACTCAAATGCTTAGTGAAATTGAATTATCAGGAATTATCTCTGGAAGATTAATTCATCAAGGAATACATGGAAGGACAAAAAAATACAAATTGACAATTTCTCCTGAAACAGTAAAAAAAACCTTCAAAGACGATCTAACTTTGCAAGATATTATTTAATTTATTAGAATTATAATTTTCATGATAAACTTTGAAAGTCTTCAAATTTACCATAAGAGCTATTCCTGGGTTTGGAGTCATTCCGACACTTGCTTGAAATGGGGTTTGTTTTTGCCAAGAACCTGAATTTAACAAAAGAATTCCTTTGTACATATCTAATTCAGCTCTATGAACATGACCAACATGAAAAATATCTGGAATCTCATCAATTACCATCAAATCTTCAATCTCAGGTGCAATTGGGGTTTGGCTACCATAAATTGGACTAAGGTGTCTTGCTCTTAACAGGTGCTTCATAACACTTGTAGGCTTGTCATAACTTAATCCAGGTGTAGTTTTTACAATATCATCTATACTTTGACCATGAAACATCATTACTTTTACCCCATTCAAAGAAACAACAGCAGGATTACCTAACATAAACACATTCTCTTTTTCCCATAATCCTGAATTGTATTTTTTTGGAATTGCAGGTTGTGGTAATGCTCTACGTCCAGGATCATGATTTCCAGGCATTATGAAAATTTTAATATAATTAGGAATTTTATCAACAAGTTCTTCAACTTTTTTTAATTGCTCTTCAATTGTTTGACACACCAATTCTTTATCTTGATTTGGGTAGATACCAACTCCATCAACTAAATCCCCACAAATTAACACAAAACGAATTTTCCTAGCTATTGGATCAGGACTAGATAACCAAGATACAAATTCTGTAAATTCTTCTTCCATGAAATACTTACTACCAATATGTAGATCTGAAAGAAAAACTGCATATGTTTCAGTTTCAGATCTGTTTGTAGCTTGATCAGGTATATCCGGCGAAATCAAATCTTTTATTATAAAACCTGTATTTTTTCCAACACCTATACGTGCCATAATGAATTGATCATTTAGTAGCGAACCTGCAGTTTTTTGTAATTCAGCATCAAAAACAATACCTTCGAATAAACCTGATGGGTCTTCTAAGACTAATTTTGTTATATTTCTCTCAGTGATCCTTGTTGTTACAAGACCACAAATGTACATATCATCATCAGTTTTTGCAGTCTTAATTGTGGCAATTGACTTTAACATTCTTGATTCAGGCCTGTCTGAAATTATTCGTTTTAATTTGTTAAAACGACTTGAAAAAAGAGCATTATACCCATTTACCCCCTCACCCGTAGTAATTTTCAAAGTTGGATCAAAAATAATTTTATGCTCATTTTGTAAAGTTTGATCCTCTTTAATTCCTAAATAAATCTCTAGATCATCTTGATTAATCTGAAATAACTTTTGTTTTGTTTTCTCACGAACAATCTCTTTAATGATTTTTTCTAGCTTTTTAACATCCACATTTTCTAAGAATTTAAACGCATTAGGATGAATTTGAAATCCTTTATTCAAAGCATAATTCAAAGCAAGAGTTAGTTCCTTTTTCATCATCAAAGAATGTTTTTTGGTTTAATTAAATCTGCGCCTATAACCAACCCTCAAATATTGTTTCTAATAAAATATTACATGTTTAAGATTAGAATTATTACATTTTTTGTATTTATGGCATTATTTTCAACAGTTTATCAAATTGGGTCAATGTCCGAAGTTAGCGAAGAAGAAGCAAATACGTTCATGTCTGAATTTAAAAAATTAGTTACAGATATTGATGCAATAGGAATTTTCCTTCATAACTCATCTGTATCATTACCGATGTTTATTCCCGGATTTGGTGTAATATGGGGATTATTTTCAGCATGGTCTACTGGATTTGCTTTTTCCGCAATAGTTTCAATTACACCAGAAATATCTAAGATTCCACCTCTTGCAATTCTTTTTCTTTCACCATTTGGGATTATGGAACTTACTGCATATTCTATAGCAACATCTAGAAGTTTTATGTTAATCAAAGCAATTTATAAAAAATCTAATCTACTTCCATTTCTAAAACCTACGGCTATAGAAATTGGCATAGTAATAGGACTTCTTTTGGCAGGAGGATATATAGAAGATTTTATGATAAAACTAGTTCAAGAAAAAAATATTATTATGCCTGTTTTTTAATTTGAAGAAAACCCCATAGATTTGCTCATTCAGTCTAAAATAATTTAGTAGTAAATTATAAACCAAATCAAATGAAAAACACATTATGAACACAATTATTCTTACGCTTATAGTATTACTATCTTTTTCAGGATTTACCTTAAGTGATTCTTTTGCAATAGTTTCTCCTTACAGTGCTTTTACTTTGGAAGGTTCTGGTTATGCGGTAACATCAGATACAATAAAAATTTCTAATATTGACTTAACACTATCTACACAACAACAAACTGGAAGTAGTGTTAAATCCTCAATTAATGATGGATTTATTACTTTAGATGCAGAAAAATTTCTAACTACTAAATTACAAACAACATTACTACGTCAAGGTCAATACATTAGAGCTGATGGAATTGCTGAGAATGATTCTGGTAATCAAATATCTGTTAAATTATTTGGAAGATTAATTGAAGAAAGTAAAAATGCATCAATTTACGGATTTACAGGTAGAATAGCAATTAATGATAATAATTATAAAATAATATATACTGCAAAACTTTCAGAACTTACCAAAATTAACATTTCACCAACAGAATCTAAAACAGATCAAAAAATTATAATTCACATTCTTAGAGGTGCATCAACTCAAGGTGTTGGTTCAACCATAGGTCAATATAGCAGCTCACAAGGATTGGATTTCAAATCATTTTCACAAGATAGAATTTCAATTGTTCCCGGAACAACAATTACTTTTGTAAATAATGATACTGTATCACATAATATTCAAAGTGGTAGAGATACAGGTGATCGTTATAACAGATTTGTTGCTGATGATCAAATCTCAACAGGTGATATTTTACCAGGTCAATCAGTGGATATTACATTTGATAATGCAGGATTCTATAGATTATTTGAACCAAATTATCAATGGATGAACCTTATAGCTTTCGTATTTCCAAATGTAGACAACAATGTAAGTATTGGCACAACCCAAAATCCTAAAAATTAGTTTTCCCACTGCCACTTGTAATTCATATAGGAATCCAAAATAGATTGATTGAAAACCATTACAGATAAATCAGAAAATTCTTTTCCTTCCAAATCTTTAACCGTTCCAATAAAACTAGTTTCATTTTCAGTAGTTAATGCTTCAAAGACATGAACTTTCATATTTTCTGTATCGAAACCATTATTTTTCAAATATACTGCAATCTCTGATGGCATAAAATGCTTATCTGGTTGTTTAGGCCATGGTCTAGGAACTAAAATTATACTATATCCATCAATCAATGCTTTTTGCAATTCTAATTTCTTTTCTTCAATTGAAGTTGTTACGTGCATTGTAATTATTTTTGATTTATCAAGTGGAACTCTTGCTTTTGATGCAGCAACTTGAATTGAGCTTATTCCTGGAATTATTTCTATGTCTCCAAAAATTTCAATCAATCTATCTACAACTTCAGATTCTGAAAAATTTACATCACCTGTAAATGGAATTACTAATGAACGATTACCCAACTCTGAAAGAATTTTCTGATATGATTCTTCTTGATTATTCATAGTAATCTCATGGATTTCCTTACCTACAAGCAAATCTTCAATTGTTTTTAATGTGTATTTGTAACCAACTACAATATCACAATTTTGTATTATTTCTCTTACAACACCCGTTACATATTTTGGTGAACCAGGTCCTACACCAACTGCATAAATTTTTCCCATTTTTACTTGGTAAATTTTTGCCTGTCTTTAATATATTGCACAAAAGGTGCCCAATCCACTTTCATATACTTTGTAGGCTCTTTAGCTGGATATTTTACCCAATCTTGGGCAATAGAATATTGATATTTTTGTCGTTTTCCGTCTTTTTCATACTCTAACAATAAAATACTTCCCCATTCTTTTTCTTCAAATGATATATTCAAAATATCATCAAATGATAATTGTATGTTCTTTTCATTTTCTATATCTTCCATTAGATTGCTTTCATTATAACCGTCATGACGAATCATGGTGTTTTTTGATTTTAAGAAATTAATTACTTGTCTTTGTCTAACAGCTTGCCACCATTTCATTTTAGCTTCTGTTTTATAAATAAACATCAAATGTTTATCAGTTAAAACTAACATTCCTTCTTTTCCACCAACTGAAAAGAATTTTTTTGATTCTCTCCATATAGAAACTAGATGCGCTTGAATTTTTTCATCAGGTTCCACAATGATTTATTATTCTAACTTGTTAAAAACTAATACAATTGGCTTTTATGTAAGATATTATGAGAAAATTTATTGAAAACTATTCTTATTTTACTATTTTTATCATTACTTTTAATTAATTTGGGAAATCAATCATTTGCACAATCTAATGATAAATTAGTAATTTTACATACGAATCTTGGAAATATTGTAATAGAATTTTTCCCTAACGATGCTCCAAACCATGTTGCAAATTTTATTAAATTAACTGAAAGTGGATTTTATGATGGTACTATATTTCATAGAATAATTCCTGGATTTATGATTCAGGGAGGAGATCCTAATACAAAAAATGGGGATGAGAGTACTTGGGGAATTGGAGGACCAGGTTATTCTATAAATGCTGAGTTTAATACAATAAAACATAATCGTGGAATTGTATCGATGGCTAGATCACAGGATCCAAACAGTGCAGGTTCTCAATTTTTTATAGTTCACAAAGATTCAACCTTTCTTGATAATCAATACACTGTATTTGGTAGAATTGTGACAGAAGAAAGTTTTCAAACACTTGACAAAATTGCTTCAGTTAAAACAGGAGACAAAGATATTCCAATAGACAGAGAACAAGTTAAAATCACAAAAGCTGAAGTTGTAAATCGTTCTGATATGCCTAATCTACTCAATTTATCAGACCCTGAAAGAACTACATCGATTGAAAATTCTTCAGGTACTCAACTTTATGAAAATAAAGCACTAGATATTGCATTCAAAGTACCAGAAGGATGGTTATTACAAGAACCAAAAAAAACTAATCCAAACGCTCCAGATGTAGTTGCAGTAGGACCTAGAATGGGCTTTATTCCAACATACATTTCTTTGACCGTTTCTGATACCAATGGAAAGACTCTTGATAATATGATCAAAATGAATAATGAATTAATAAAAAATGTAACTGCATCAGGAATTAATATAGAAATTATTTCTCGAGAAAAATCAACAATCAATGAAAAACAAGCATATGTTACTAACATTAAAGAACCATATTCACATAATGGAACATTATATTTTGTACAATTTAAACAGGTAACTATTTCAACACCTGAAAAATTTTATATTTTTACTTATGCTACCGGAAATGATACTTTTAATGATAATGTTTCTAAGTTTGATGATTCTGTAAACTCTTTTAAAATGTTATCTGATTCATTAAAAGAAACAAAATCTGACACAGCTTCAATAAATAAAGAAGAAAAGGGTGGCGGATGTTTAATTGCAACTGCAACTTATGGCTCTGAACTTGCACCACAGGTTCAGCAATTAAGAGAGTTAAGAGATAATTCTCTATTACAAACATCCTCTGGAACATCATTTATGAAGTCATTCAATACATTTTACTATTCATTTAGTCCAACAATAGCAGATTGGGAACGAGAATCTCCAATATTCAAAGAAGCAGTAAAGATAACTTTGACTCCAATGATTTCTAGTCTGTCAATTCTAAATTATGTGGATATGGATTCTGAAGCCAAAGTAATAGGATATGGCATATCTTTGATTTTGCTTAATGTGGGAATGTATTTTGTAGCTCCTGCTATTGTAGTTTATAAAATTAAAAAACAAAAATAATTTTTACCAAACATCATCTACTTCATCAAGAACCTTGTATTCTTTTTCTGTCTCACGTTTCATGAGTTTTAGTCTTGAAATATCTCTATCAAATAATAAATCAATTGTCCAATCTAAGAAAATTCTGACTTTTTTATTAGGTAGAGAAACCTTTGAAAGGTAAACATTTCTCCAAATAAGCCAAGCCAAAAAACCTGAAATATTCATTCCCAAAAATGTTGCAATACCAGTTCTTTTTCCAATGATTGCCATTTGTCCTTTAGAATGGTATTCAAATTTTTTCTTTTCTAATTTGTTGATTGAGGCATTTAGATTATGAGCAGCAATTTTAGCTTGTGCTTCTGCAATTTGTGCAGTAGGTGCAAATGGTCTATTTGTTTGTGGATCCAAAAACAATGCACAATCACCAATTGCAAAAACTCCTGGAAAATCTGAAACTTCTAAAAAATCATTTACAACAACTTTTCCTTTATCTGTTTTTAACATTGATCTTTTTATTGTATTAACTGGAGTAACACCTGCAGTCCAAATTAATGTTTTAGTTCTAATTGCATCTATCTTAGATTTATCAATTGCATCTTTTGTATCTTCATCTAATGATTTAACAGTGACTTCTGTTCCATCAAAACTTGTAACTGCAGTTTTAAGTCTGATGTCAATTCCACGTGCAATCATCTTTTCTTTTGCAAATTCAGCTAATTTTTCATTAAAACCAGGAAGAATCATCGATAAAGCTTCCAAAACTATTACACGTATGTCATCCTTGTGAATTGTTGGATAATGTCTTCTTGCATCAAGTAGAAGATCCATCAATTCACCCGCAGTTTCAATCCCTGCAAATCCTCCTCCTACTACAACAAACGTCAAAAAACTATCACGAAGAATAGTATCTGTTTCATTTTCAGCTTGTTCAAGCATATCTATTGCTCTATTTCTTAACATTACTGCATCGTTGAGAGTTTTCATCGTGTATGCATTTTTTTCAACATCCACCATTCCAAAAAAGTTGGTTTCACTACCTAATGCAACTACCAAGTAATCATAATGAATTGAAATACCTCTTTTTTCTCCAGTACCCCATAATGTTACCAGTTTTCCAAAAGGATCTACATTCTTTACTCTACCCTCATAAAATTTTGTTTTTTTACAAATTGCTCTAATTGGCATTACAATATGCCTTGTTTCAATCATACCAGATGCAACCTGAGGTAACATAGGAGTAAATAACAAAAAATTATCCTCACTAATCATTACTAATTCAATTTCTGAACTATCTCCAAAATGTGATTCTAATTGTCTAGCACATTCTACTCCTGCAAACCCACCTCCCAAAATGACTATTTTCTTCTTATTTCTGGCCAATGCTGCTATTACCAATAAAAATACTGAATATATCCTATGAGATCAAATTTATTAATAAATCATAAATAATGAATTATTTATCCAATTCTGACTATATCAGAATGAAGAATTTCGTATGCTCTGGATGCATCTTTTTCATTTAGAATTATAATGATACTATCTTGACTGAAAAACGCATTTACTAGTTCTATTCCATTATCATGTAAAATCTCTGCAACATAAGATACAACATCAGATTGATTTTGGTTTGTTGGAATTGAAATTCTAATCTTTGCAAGACCAGTACTGAATATGTTCTCTCTATTTGGTATATTTTCAAATATTTGTCTAATACTTTCCATATCTTCTGTAAGGAATCTAAATGAATCAGATGATCTAAAAAATTCATAATTGCTAGTAATTTTTGAAAATTTATCCAAAATTGATATAGGATCCATTTCTACAGAATCTCTTGTTGAAAATTTAATATCCATCATTCCATCGGTTAACACAAGTCTTGCATTTTTTAAAACAGATTCCTCTTTGATCTCTTCCTTGTTTTCAAACGAATCTGCATATCGTTTTATTGCAACTACAATTGTATTGAGATTTACAGCACTTCCCAAAATCTTTTCAATCTCTGGTTGAATCTTTACCGCCAAAGCTGTATAGTTAATCAAATCCATTTTCATACAATCATAAATTGAACGATTTCTTGTAACAATTTCCCTTACTAGTTCAGGAATTGATGCATTAGAAATTCTCATCAAATATAATTATGATATGTCAGTTATAATAGTATTATGTAATAAATATGATAACTATCCATAATATTTATATAATGTAATGCATATTACATTATGTAGATAAATATGACAATGTTTGATGATGAATTTGATAGGATCTTCAGAAGAATGTCAAGCTCTTTTTTTGATATAGATGACATATTTGAAGAATTCAAAGGTGGTGATTCCACAACCGGTCCATTTTACTATGGTTATACTATGACTGTTGGTCCAAATGGAAAACCCGTGGTAAAAGAGTATGGAAATGTAAAACCAAGATTACTTCCATCAGCTGATATTCGAGAACCAATCGTTGATACAATTGTAGATGAAAAAGAAAAACTGGTAAAACTTGTAGCCGAAATGCCAGGAGTTGAAAAATCAGACGTAAAAATTCTTGTGCAAGATAAAGCTGTGGATATCTCAGCAGAACATAGTGAAAAGAAATACCATGTAAAAGTTCCAATTAAATACAAAGTTGATGAGAACTCTGCTAAGGCCTCATACAAAAATGGAATTCTTGAAGTTGTCTTCAAATTAGTTGGAGATGAAAAACCAAAAGGCAAAAAGGTGGAGGTTGAATAAACCCCCATAATTTTTGGAGAA
>DATIFS010000017.1:0-7592 GCA_035455105.1 Nitrosarchaeum sp. | reverse complement strand
CCAAACCTTGAGGAACCTCATAGAATTCATTTGCCTGAATGAATGTTTGAACATCATTTACATGATAAATGTTATACATTTCTGCTTTCCAGTTAAACAATTCTACTGGGTATCGTATTTGATCATTAAGCCAAGCAGGTATTGGTTTGAATTGATCGTGATATTGTTCAACAAATAAATCAGTAAAAAAATCATCTCCTGTTTTTAATAATTGGATGTTACCATCATAACTATCAATTAAAGCGAATCCTACTAATCTAAGATATGGATTTCCAATAGACCATGGTACATCATGAGTATCAAGTCCAATTATCAAAGGCATCAACCAGTAGGATCTTGTTCCATCGGTAACTGGGATAGAGTCTAATTCCTTACCAAAAACATTATACAGGAAATAGGGATACAAAGTTTTCATTCTATCTTGAATATCTTTGTATCTCATTACATGAACTGATTCGGCTGGAAATGAAAGCAAAAAGTTTGGCTCAAAAGTCCAGCTAAGTGGCGGAGATATATCCAAGCCTCCTTTACCATTATAAGATACTCCTCCTAGTTCTGCGCTGTTAGATCCTCTAGAGTTTGGATATGCAGACCAAGTATCCTTAAAGAGACCTCCTTCACCATAATAGATTTCTCGCTGCTTGAAGAATTTACTACTATCCACAATTTGTCCATTTGTAGCTTCTAGTGTGAGGAATCCATTTGGAACATGTGTGTATACAAGGTGTTGATTATACCATGTATTTGCAAGACTAACAGAAGAAGGAAGTACAGGTTTCATTGATGCAGTCCAGTATAATGTATTGTTGAATCTAAGAATATCATTATCTTCAAAATCAACATATGGTATCAATCCAATTTCTGGTTTTAATTTAGCAAATGCCGCTTCCCAATCCCATACTCTAACTACACTAAGTACATCGTTATTTTGACTCACATAATTTTTTATGTTATTTGGAGATACTGATTGTAATTTTACTTCGTGTGTATTTTCTTTGATATCATTTAACTGACCAATATAACGATTAACACTTATTTGTTGAGCAGTATAAGGTCCCAAGTATTCAATTTTTTTTGCATCTGCAATGCTGTTGTTGACAGTTACTAATCCTCCAACAATAATTGCAATTACAATAACTGTTAAAATTCTAATGTATACGTCTCTCTTAAACATGTGAGTGAGAACACGAGCTCTTATTTTGTCTATCAGTGAAAAAGCTAAAAGAGTAAATCCGATTAGAAGTGTTCCACCTACAATGTATCTTGTATTGTAATCAATCTGATCAGTAAAAAATAGATTAAAACCAAACCAGAGTATACCTACACCCAATATAGCTTCTACTGTTGATACATAATTGAGATATCGTGGTTTTCCACTTTGTGTATCATGAAAATAAGAAGTGATTACAACAATAATTTTATGAATTCCAACATACAAAACTAAACGAAGTCCTATTGCTGCAAGTATTGGGGGTAAAAGAATTACTAATGCCGGGATCATTGGAACAACTTGTTGAGTTGCATAACTAGGATCAGTATCTGGTGTTACAAATGGCAAAGAAAATAAATTTGATAGGTTTTCGATACCAAAATTATTTCCATCAATAAAAGAGACTGCTGCAAATCCAAACATGATATTTACAAAAAATGCACCAAAGAGCAAAATCTTTGTAATTTGCCAAATTACAAATTGTATTGGACTAAGTTTGTAATCCCTAAAATTTGAAATGCTACTTGAAACTGATTGTTGTGTGCCTTTTCCGATAAAACTAATTGCTGTGTAAATTGCATACCAAAAGATAGATGATCTTCCAAAAATGTTTACTCGTACCAGAGCAATTGCTGAAAGGACAATAGTTGAGACTAGAGAATAGTATAGGGGTTTGCTAAATTGTTGCCCAAATTCAGTAAAATTCATTGATAATATGACGGCCTGGTTTCCAACTACTGCAAGAATTGCAACTGCAATTATGGCAACTATGATTAATCTTACAAATTTGCCTGTATCAGGAGGTGGAGCTTGCTTATCAGTGGATGCGCTGTACAAAATCAACGTTTCTTGAGTCTTGGTAAATTAATGTCTTACCAGTAAAAACTTGAGATTTGGTGTTATTTTTGATATTGTCTAACTTTTAGGAGATATTTTGGATTTATGAAATTGTTGCTAATTTTTTACAAATCATGTACACTGCAGCATAGGTAGGAATTGACACTTTATCATTAAAGTATGGGCCAAATTTTCTGTTTTTTAGATTAAATTCGATAGGACAATTAGCTATTATTTGTACTTGTTTTTCATCAAGAAAAGACGCTTCTGTGTATGGATCAAATTTTGAAAGATCATTACAGAAAATTTTTGTTAAACCACTCTTACTGTTTAGTGATCCTGGAAGTCTAAATATTCTATGAACATCCATTGTTACATTAGGATCAATTTTGACTCCGATATTACTAGAGACATCTTCCAGAGTTTTTTGAAAAGAGGGATATCCATTTGCTAGTAACTCTGTAATTATTTTTGAGCGTTTTGATTTTGAACCATACACATATTTTGAAAATCTTCCTCTCCATCCTTTTTCCTCAAAATCTGGGAATGATGAACGATTTGGTTTGAGTTTTTTCATTCCAAAAGTTTCAGGTATTGCTCCATTGAACATAATGTAATCTGTTAGCTCTGATCTTTCCCTTGAACCTAATTTCTGAAATTGTGAATCGTATACATGTACATGAAATCCTTCATTGCCAGAAAAATATACATGGATATTAGTTTGCTCAACATTCAAGTCTTCAGTTAGAATTTTTGATAGTTTTGATACTTCATTTTTAGATGCATTTATACAATTTTTACAGGTCAGTGATTTTTTTTCTAGTTTCGAAGAATTGCACTTACTGCATATGTTATTATCTGTAGAGATTTCACTGCATTCGCTACATTTTACAACTGTATGATTTTTTCGACATTCTAGATTTAGATCTTTGGCGTCAATATCAAAAATCAGATCTGCTTCTTTCCAGTCTTTTTCATTCATAGGCAAGTTTGGAAATGAATAACATGCGTTAGAGCAATAGACGTCTGAGGGAATATTTTTCATAAGTAAGAGATGTAATTCTTTATCATCTTTAATTGAGATGTGTCTAGTCATTCCTGAATTAAATTTATGAAATCCAAATTCTCGTTCAGATGTTCTGTTTGGAACACGAATAAGATCAAAATGATCAAAATAATACTTTTTAAAAGAATCCTCTAGAAATTTTATATCATTTTCTTGCATCAGATTCTCTTTTTTCCAAATTGAAGTGGGTTTATGATATTATCACATTCAGGTATTGCAAAGCACAGATTTTGTGTCTTGAGTTTTTCACATGAAGGACATGAATAATGTGTACCGCTTCCTGAAGTTCCTGCAAGGTGATTTAGTTGGTAAAGTGTAACTCGCTCATTGTAATCAGGAGCATTTTTGAATAATGGTGCAATTTCTTCTACGGATTGACCTTTTGATAGCAGAAATGTTGCAAGCATGAATCTTCCAGAGTGTGGAAGATTTTCTCCTTTTTCAAGAATTTCAATTGCATGTTTTATGCATGGTGGGTATTCACCAGTAGTTACAGTATAAGTTGCAAATTTCTTAGACATGGAAATTAATTTGTTTACTGGCTCTTCAAATCCTATTATCATTGGTGGTGTTTTTGCATTGATAATTTTTGAACTAATATAAGTTCCAAGTTCTTTTCGAATTAATCTTACTGTTTCATGTGGAGTAAGAAACACAAGACCATTTTCCACATGTCTGTTAATTAATTTCCATTCTCTTTCATGAAAATTTATTGAATGTCTTAGATAGTCAGATACAGGTATTACAAAAAAATCATCCTGTTTATTTATCTGAATTGAGAATAGATCATCAATTACTCTAATTGCCAGTTGTTTTTTTGATTCGTCTGAAATATTTGCCAAGTCTTTTTCCAGATATTTTTCTGCTCTTCTAGCTTCTGCAAGCGCAAATCTTTTGATTAATGTGTTCATACCACTTAATTTGAGAAGTACAATAGCTAGAAGAAAAGAGAATACCTCTCTTGGAAGAGCAGCTTGATTTGATGCTTGATCTCCTATCAAATCAGAGTGATAGATTTTTCCATCTGCTGCCACCTCAATTCTATAAAATGCCTTTTCAACTAGCGATTTCAAATCAGGATCAGTTCCAAATTGTTCCAGTGTAAAGCCTTTATCTTTTAGATATTGACCTGCATCTGCTAAAAATGGATATTTTGCAATCTCGTCCTGTCCTAATGCTAGCATGATAATAGATAAGAGCAATTACATAAAAATCTGATTTTAATTTAATTGCTGATTTAAATTATGTTTGATTAATTGTGAGATATGCAGATCGGTTGCCATGTTTCGATCTCTGGTTCAATAGATAAAGCGGTAGATAATGCCGTAGAAAGAGAGTGTTCTGCTTTTCAGATATTTACTAGAAATCCAAGGGGATGGCATGCAAAAGATCTTGAAGATTGTGATGTTACAAATTTTAAATCAAAACTAAAAGCAAGTAAGATAGATAGATTTGCAACTTGTGCTCATATGCCATATTTACCAAACTTGTCCACTCCAAAAGAAGATGGATTTGAAAAATCAGTACACACTTTAATTAATGAAATGGACAGGTGTGCAAAGTTGAGCATTCCATATTTAGTTACACATCTTGGTAGTCACTTGGGAACAGGTGATGAAGCAGGAATCAAACAACTAGTTAAAGGATTAAACAAAGCAGGACAAACAAAAAACGATGTAATGATTTTACTTGAAAATACTGCTGGACAAAAAAATTCTGTTGGTGCAAATTTTGAGCAGTGGGCAGAGATTTTACATCAATTAAAGCCTTCAAAAAAATTTGGTGTTTGTTTTGATACATGTCATGCATTTGTTTCAGGATATGATCTAAGAACAGAAAAAGTGGTTAGAGACACTTTTGTAAAATTTGATGAGATTATTGGATTTGATAATTTAAAAATATTACATCTCAATGATGCCAAAGGTGAGATTGGATGCAATCTTGATAGACATTATCATATTGGACTTGGTAACATTGGAGAGAAAGGATTAGCTGAGGTAATAAAGATAGGAAACAAGAAAAAAGTTCCAATAATTTTAGAGACACCAATTGATGATGTAAGAAATGATTTTGAAAATATTAGAAAAGTTAAGGAGTTAGCGTAGGAATTTATTTACTGATGGGTGAAATGGTATAATGAATTATGAAGATGTGATGAAACTAGCACTTGAACGTGGATTTTACTTTCCTAGTTGTGAGGTTTATGCGGATGCCCAAGCAGGATTTTGGGAATATGGTCCTTCTGGTGTAAGTTTGAAAAATAAATTTCTAGAGTTGTGGCGAAGAGAGCTAATCAGAAGAGACAGTATGATAGAAATTGATGGATCACAGATAATGTCAAAATCAGTCTTTGAGGCATCAGGTCACTTAGGAAATTTTGCAGATCCAATTATAAAATGTACAAAATGTAAGTCAACTTTTCGTGCAGATAGAACAATTGCAGAGATTTCTAAAGTAGAGATTCCTGAAAGTGCAGATTTGTCAGAATTCGATAATGCTATTTTACAAAATAACATAAAGTGCCCAAAATGCAAAGGAAGTTTTGAGAATACTAGAAAATTTAACATGATGTTCAAAGTTGGAATTGGTCCAGAAGAAGAAGAGGCATATCTTAGACCTGAAACATGTCAGTCAATTTTTGTGGATTTTCCCAGATTATTTAAAACCATGAGAGGAAAACTGCCGTTAGGAATAGCCCAAGTTGGTAAGAGTTTTAGAAATGAGATATCACCAAGACAGAGTTTACTACGTTTACGAGAATTTTACCAAGCAGAAATTGAAGTCTTTTGTAATCCTTCTAAATTAGATGAGATGGAAAATTTTTCAGAAGTTCAAGATACTATACTTAGAATTCAGACAGATGAAAAATTAGTATCTATGACATGTAAAGAAGCAGTAGAATCAAAAACAATTCCAAATAAGTTTGTTGCATATTATCTCGCAATTTTGATTGAATTTTATGAAAAGACGGGAATTGATGTAACAAAAAGTAGATTCAGAAAGCTTGGTGATAAAGAAAAAGCATTCTATGCACAAGTTGCGTTTGATTTTGAAGTTGAAACTACGATTGGTTGGCTCGAATTAGTTGCATGTAACTACAGATCAGATTATGATTTATCTAGTCATGCAAAGAAAAGCAAAGAGAAATTTGAAGTTATGGATAATGATGAAAAAGTGTTACCACATGTGTTTGAGATTTCAATGGGAATAGATCGTAGTCTATATACAATAATTGAACACAGTCTCAAAGATGATAAAGAGCATGAAAGAATTGTGTTGTCTCTTAAACCATATCTATCTCCAATTCATGTAGGGGTTTTGTCTTTGATAAAGAAGGACGGTTTGAAAGAAAAAACAGATGAGATTTATCTCCAAATTAAGAGAAAATATGATGCATTTTTAGATCATTCAGGAGCAATAGGGCGAAGATATCGTAGATTAGATGAAGTTGGATCCCCATTTGCCATTACTGTAGATTATCAGACTTTAGAAGATCAAACTGTAACATTACGACAAAGAGATTCAATGGAACAAAATAGAATAAAAATTTCAGATATTGATTCCATTATTTCTAAATTTACTGCATATCCATAATAATTTTAAAAATCAAGTTATTCTTGGTAAGCAGTAATTGTTTCTGAATGTATTCTGTATTTGACTTTAATAGGTAGGTCTTGTATTGCATGAGCTTGAGGAGTGATACCATCAGAGGTTTCTAGAGATATAGTCCATTGTCCTAGTAATGGATCAATTGACGTAATTGAGAATCTTTCAAGTGGGTTATCATGTCCACTGTATCTTACTCTTATGATTTGATCTTCATATTCAATACTTGTCAATCCACCACGTTGTTTTCCAGTACTGTCATGTATGATACATTCTTCTGAGACACCAATGATACATTGGCCATTTGGAGCAATTACATGGAATCTCAAGTTTTGATCAACAGAGTTTGATGCGTAAATTAATGCTGGATCTGCAAGTACGATATTGTTTTCTGTGACTAATTCTAATGGTTTCATATCTGAGGCTAACATAGTCATCGTTTTTGGATAAGTATGTAATTTAACAGATTGAGTTGAAAGTGATTTATCATACAAATCAACATTTGCCTTTACATCATAAATCGTATGCATATCTGTATGAGGTGATTTCCATTCAAGATCAACAGTGGATTTTCCTGTTTCAAACAACTGTGATTTCTTGTACACGACTTCTCCATTTACAATTAAAGATACTATGCCGTATGTCGGCAAATCTTTGTTATTTGCAAATAATTGTGTTTTGATTAATGAACCACTCTGTTTGACTGATGGGATATCCATTTCAAATAAGACATCACCAACAGAAGTTGGTTTTACACCAATATTGTATTGTTTTGATACAGATTCATTTTGATCCTCATCAATTATATGAATCCAGTATGAAATTGCTGGTCCTTTTATCAAATATGATGGAATTGTTGCTGAAATTACATAT
>DATIFS010000016.1:0-2448 GCA_035455105.1 Nitrosarchaeum sp. | reverse complement strand
GTATTATTCTTTAGTTTAAGTCTCATTTTTATCATTTCTGTATTTCATAAATTTAGATTAGACTAAAAAAGTTAGCCTAGGCTAACTTTTAAATAAACAAATTATGTGTGTAATTCATCTTTGAACTTTACTCGTTCCACTTCAATGTTAATGATATCTGCAATTATTGGAATTTCATCAATCATTGGTTTTTTTGTATTTACCGAAGCGCAAATAGAACAAAAAATCTTTGTTACTCATACAGGAAAAATTATTAAAACTTCTGGAGATGTATTAGATCCTATTTATACAGTATCCACTGTTGAATTTGATCCAAACAAATTTCTTAGGACTTTTAATTATGGTCAAGTTTCTGAATCAAACGACCAAACAATTAGGAATTTTACAATAATTGCTGAAGACAATAAACTGCAAGAAATATCTCCTGGAGTTTTTTACAATGTTTGGACTTTTAATGGGACTGTTCCTGGTCCTACTATACGTGCAACAGAAGGCGATTTAGTTCGAATTCATTTCATAAATAATGGTTCAAAACAACATACTATGCATTTTCATGGCATTCATCAGGCTGAGATGGACGGTGTTTTTGAAATTGTTGGTGCAGAAGGTGGCCAATTTACATATGAATTTGTAGCAGGTCCAGTTGGGGTTCATCCATATCATTGCCATGTGATGCCTCTTGAAGAACATATTTCACATGGTCTTTATGGTGTTTTCATAGTGGATCCAAAAATACCAAGACCTCAAGCTGATGAAATGGTTATGGTTCTAAATGGTTTTGATACTGATTTTGATGCTGAAAATAATTTTTATGCTGCTAATACAATCCCGTTTTATTATCAACATCATCCAATTCAAATTAACACAAATGAACTAATTCGAATCTATGTTGTAAATATGGTTGAATTTGATCCAATTAATAATTTACATTTGCATGGAAATCTATACCAATATTTTCCTACGGGAACTAGTTTGGTGCCTTCAACTTATACAGACATGATAACTTTATCTCAAACCGAACGCGGAATTATGGAATTTCAATACCAATATCCTGGAAAGTATCTATTTCATGCACACAAAGTTGAATTTTCTGAAAAAGGATGGGTTGGTCTATTTCTAGTTAAAGACAAATCTGGAGACTGACATGGAAAAAATCAAAACATCCAAAGTCCGCTTAATTACAAGTGGCTTAATCCCTTTTACATTTCTTATAGTTATGATTTTGTATTTGTTAGGTCCAGGTTCTGATTTGCTTCAATTTGGTGTGGCTTTACCTGAAATTACTATTGAAAAAACTGAATTTGTTGATTCAGAAATTCATGTGACAATTCGAAATACTGGCCCAATCCCTGTCGTGATTGCAATGGCAGATGTTAATGATAGAATTCAACCTGCAGCTATAGAACCTCATAAATCTTTAGAGCGATTTGAATCTGCTTTGGTAAGAATTCCTTTTGCATGGAATCATGCTGAACCGTACACAATTGGGATTACGTTAGATGATGGTGTACGATTTGAAAAATTTATTGAGGCTGCAACTCCCGCATTAAAATCTGATTCCAAATTAGCTGGATTTTTTGCTATGATTGGAACCTATGTTGGAGTTATCCCTGTAATGATTGGATTATTGTGGTTGCCTTTTATCAAGAGAATTGGAAAAAACAAATACAATTTTTTTCTTGCCCTGACTGTTGGATTATTATTTTTTTTAGGTATTGATGCAATGCTTGAAGGATTTGAGGTTTCAAAAGAAAATCTCTCTTCTAATTTTAATGGTGAGTTACTTATCATAACAGTCGCGCTACTGTCGTTTCTAGGATTATATTTTGCTACTGAAAAATTAACTTCAAGAACTAGTCTTACTACATCATCTAAACCATTTGCAATTGGATTAATGATTGCTATTGGAATAGGATTACATAATTTAGGTGAAGGTTTAGCTATAGGAGCTGCAATTGGGCTGGGTCAGGTAGCTTTGAGTACTTTTTTGATTGTTGGATTTGCATTACATAATACAACTGAGGGAATTGCTATTGCATCACCTATTGCAAAAACAAAATCTCCAATATTGAAAATAATCATTCTTGGACTGATTGCAGGTGTTCCTACAATTTTGGGTACTTGGATTGGGGGATTTTTCTATTCTCCATTTACAGCAATAATCTTCTTGGCTATAGGTGCAGGCGCAATCTTCCAAGTTGCACTTGTGATTTTAAAATGGATTCACCAAAGTGAGCAAAAACTAGTACAAACTTCCATAGTGTCTGGACTAGGTTCTGGAATGTTTGTCATGTATCTTACAAGTATCCTAGTCTGATTTTTCAAACAGTTCTTGATGTATTATAATTACCACATTTAATTTCAAATCTTAGGACATATTAAATTTCAGAACTTAATGAAAAATTTTGATTTATAGAATAGGATTTTCAATTATTAAAAATAATAAGA
>DATIFS010000015.1:0-3877 GCA_035455105.1 Nitrosarchaeum sp. | reverse complement strand
TGTAAGATATCTTTATGAAAAATTCCCAAATCTTGAAAGAATTTCTTGTTATGCAATGCCTATGAACATTTTAAAAAAGAGTCCAGAGGAATTAAAGAAAATGCATGATGCTGGGTTAGATATGCTTTACTTGGGAATTGAAAGTGGTTCCGATATTATTTTAAAAAAAGTGACTAAAGGAGCAATTGCAAAAACAATTACAAAATCTGTCAACAAAGCAAAAGAAGCAGGCTACATCATGTCATGTATGATAATTTTAGGATTAGGAGGAAGAACTTATTCTAAAGAACATATCAAGGGCTCTGCAGAAGTAATTAGTGCTTGTTCTCCTCATTATGTAGGTGCATTAACTCTTTATTTAGAAAATGGAATAAAACAAGAATTTTTGGACAAGTTTGAAGAACCATTTATCAAAATTAGCGACGATGAATCTCTGGATGAATTATATGATTTAATCAATCAGATAGAAACCAAAGAAGAAATTATTTTTAGAGCAAATCATGGCTCAAATGCATATACAGTCAAGGGTACATTTCCACAAGACAAACAAGAAATGCTAGACAAAATAAAATGGATGAAACAGCACCCAGAAATTATGCGTCCTGAAGGACTACGTGGATTTTAAAATCTAAATAAATTTTCTATTATTCCAATTTGATATACAATTGTCATACCAAGTACAAAGCTAAAAGAACCAGTCAAATACCTCATTATTTTTTTGGCTTTGATATTATTTGATAAACCAATTGGAATGCCTAACAAACCTCCAATTAACGACATGCCAATAATTGAGCCTATTCCAAATATTCCAATGAACATCAAAGTTGTAGCTAGACTATGAATTGCACCAGAAGTCATAACAATGAGAGTTCCACTACCAGCAAGACCATGAATCATTCCAATAAGATAAGATTTATGATTGTGTGAGTGATTTTTATCTTCATGATCATGTTCGTCAAAATGAATTGAACCATCTTTGTGCGTATGAGGGTGTCTGTGTTTAATTTTTAGAATACTTTTGTTTGTAATTCTTGTAACTGCCAATAAAATCAACATCAAACCAACTAAAAATTCAAATCCAGAAAAAACTTCTTTTTGTATTGTTAGTGTAAAACCATAAACTAGCAAACCAACAAGAATTAAAGTAGTTGTATGTCCAGCTCCCCAAATTGCACCAAGTAAGGAAGATTTTGTCAAGCTTGATTTGATGAGTTGTTTTTTTGATTGTATAGTATTGGAATTTGTGATCTGTGTACATACTGCAGCTATGTGATCTGCTTCAAAAGCATGTTGAATTCCTAGGGTTAGTCCAAATCCAGCAATTAATGCGGGAGTAAAATTGCCAATTTGATCAAATATTTCTTCTAACAAATTATCACAATTGCTTTCTTAGTATCATGGTAAAAAGAATTTCCAAATCTAAAGTTGATCAATTATAGGCTTTAGATTATCAGGTAAATCAGGAATTTCGGTATGACTTTCATTGTTTTGAAGTATTTCTGGCCCAATTCTTCGTACTTTTTGTGTTCCAATTAAGGTATCAATATTTCTTTGAATATCTTTTTCAGATAAAATGCTCTTTAATTTTTCAATTATGATTTCTTCATTCTCATATTTTTTAATCGCGTATTGTACAAGGATCATTTTTTCATTTGTAGAATAATCAATCATTTGAAAATATCATCTCATTCAGAGTAAAAAACATTATTGAAACTGTGAGAACTTTTTTTCAAGATCTGCCTTTTTAGGAATTCCAGTAAATTCCAATTTTCCATTAATCACTAATCCAGGAGCCATAAATATTGGGTATTTTTCTAGAAATTCTGGTTTTTCAGTAACATCAATCAGATCAAATTTTATGCCCATTTGGTCTAACATTTTCTCAAGTACAATACAGTTTGAACATCCAGGAGTGGTAAGAACTTGTACTATCATGGCTCTATGAATTGATCTGGATTCTGTTCAAAAGCCCATCTACAACTTGCACAACAAAATAGATATTTTTTCCCTTTGTATTCTAATGGATCCCCTTTTTCGCCAACATCCATACCACATACTGGATCTTTCATGTCGTTACTACTTTTTTACGAGTAAAATACCATATGATTGGAAATGCAAGAAGAGAAACAAACAGAATTGGGGCATACTCTTGAGGTAACTGAATATCATGATGATGAGTATGTGCACTGATATGAAATTCTGGTGGGAGTAAAGTAGTAGATACTAAATTATTCCATGCAATATGTACAAAAGTAGTTTCATACCATTCATGACCACCAGGAATACCATTTATTATTAAAAATGAACCAATTACTATTAACATCCATCCAGTGAGTTTTTCAATGGTTATTTTTTTTGTAGTAATCCCTTTAGTAGCATTTACTCCAATAATTGCCAAAACAGATAATAGAATTAATGGGATTGCTCTTCCTACTCCATGTACTGCGCCAAGACTTGCACCAATTTCCATATTACCAGTTCCTGCAATGTAAATTAGTAGCCAATAAAACATGGGATTTGGACAACCAACGCCAGCATTTCCTAACAACAATCCCATGAAAAATGATTTTGAATAATCTCCACGATTTTGAATAAATTTTGGAGTTCCAGAATATGTAGGCAATTTTAATTCAAATAATTTTAGTTGGGATAAACCAAAAAGAAATGCTGCAATACCAGCAATTAAAAACATGTAGGTCGAAATTTGATCCAAATCTGTTGTTTGACCTAGTGCACCAATTCCAAATCCATAAAATGAGATTGTTATAGTAAGACCGGCGCCAAATAGCAAGGCCATACTCAAACCTTTTTTTGCACTCTTACCCATGCTGAGTGGAACTATTATGAAAACGAGTGGAAGTGTACAGGGTAAAATTATCATTGACAAACCAGCAAGATAAGCAATTACTAGCCATGAAGGATATGATAATTCATTTCCAGTACCTATAGCAGTTTCATTTGTAACTGCAAATACCCCACCAAGGAAAACTAGTGAAAAAAGTACAAACAAAGCAATAACAAGTGATTTTTTTGCAATGATTTGGCTAGACATGAATAATAAATAATTAAAGAGATACAATAACAGTATGCTTTACAATTGTAAAATGATAAATATTCTTAAAATAATTTAGTGCATGCCTTTTAAACCAGATGAGATAGACATTGCAATAATTGAATCACTGATCAAAGATGGAAGAAAATCATTTCGACAGATATCTCGTGAGATTAAAGTTAGCACGCCTACTGTTCAAGCAAGATATGAAAGACTAGTCAACATAGGACTGATTAAATCAGTATCACCAATAATTAATCTTGAAATGCTTGAAAATAAGACTGAAAAACGTCTTGGGAAAATAAAATCAAAATCGACAAAAAAAAATCATGTGAAAATATCCAAAAATGTGATTTTAAAAATGGTGTGTGATTTATGTAAAGGTCCTATTTCTGATAAACCACATGTTCTTAAAATAGCAAATTTTGAGAGATTTTTTTGTTGTACTTCTTGCAGAACCTTGTATAAAGAAAAATACAAAGGAAGAATTGATGTATTAAATCAAAAAGAATGAGAAAATATCAGAGATCACATTACAACAAATTACAAAGTGAGAATTTTAGTAAATTTATAATTTCTAGATTTTTGTTTGATAGTAATTGCAAATATCTATAATTACCAAAACTGCCACCACGGTTTAATTTTTGGAACATCAATTACAGTACAAATTCCATTGATTAATTTTGTTCCAGTTCCACATTTTCCATATTGTGGTGTTTCAACTTTAGGTGGTTCAACTTTGGGTGGCTCAATTGTTGGTTCCTCTAACCCCACTGCTTGATAAATTGAAGAGTATTGTGGAAAGTTTGTATCAAACCATTTTTT
>DATIFS010000014.1:0-8702 GCA_035455105.1 Nitrosarchaeum sp. | reverse complement strand
TTACTAGGAATAGGTGCAATCTCCCTTGAAATAGTACCTCAGTTTAGGGAAATAATTTCATTTTGTGGTGCGATAAGTCTTTTTGTTTTTGCAGGAATCCAAATCAGATCGGTTCTAAAAAAACCAATTGTTGTTTTTGAAGGAAAACATGGACCATTTCTTGCTGGAATAATGCTTAGTGCATTAAATCCATTCTTTCTCATCTGGTGGTTTACCATTGGATTTAAACTAATTTCGGACGCTCTTGTTATTGCTTCATTTGCAGGAATTGGGTTAATGTTTGTTTTCCACATCTGGATGGACTATGCGTGGCTCGGTACCGTGTCATTTCTTTCTTCAAAAGGAAAAAAAATTTTATCAAACAAAAACTACGGCATGTTTATGATTGTGATTAGTGGTATTTTGATATATTTTGGAATAGTTTTTACCAAGGAAGCATTGGGCTAACCACAATCAATGGGTTCAATTTCAATTCCACATTCATCATTTAATTCAATTATTTTGTTTAAAAGGTCATCACATAACTCAGGATCCAATGTTTCTCGAAATTGATTTAATTCATTTACAACAGACACGTGCTTTATTGGGCAACTGTTGACAAACCAAACATTGTACAAAATAATTACAGTCAATACTGCCATAGTCACAATTATGCCGTATTTTGAAACAAAACTCATTTTAGCTTCTAGAGACATCTATTTCCATGGTGGAAACGTTTCGTTCTCTTCCATCCAATGAAGTCATACGCTCTGAAAAAATTCGTACATCGGTTATCTTGTAACCCATAGCTTCAAGTCTTTTTACTATCAACTGTGAAACGTCGACTGCGGTTGTTATGCTTTTTCCCCTTGCTTTTATGGTTACGGTTGGTTCGTTGGCAAGTAAGGTAAGCGTAGCATTAACGTATGTCATAATAGGTTTCTTGCCAATAAAAATTATGTTTGGCGGACGGCTCACAGCCCCATCTCACGATGCGTTTTATTTAATGGTTGAGATTTTCTTTTTCTATAAATTTTTGCAAGATGGTTTCTAATTCGCCAGAAGATGATGATTGTTTAATAGAATCTACTAATTCTTTTTCATCAATTTCGTAGCAGTTTAGCATATCATTTTGGTCTTTAAAAAAAAGAATGACCTTGTCTTTGAATACACAGTGATATAGTTTGTCAATTTCCATTTTTTCTGGATTTATTTTTACACCTTCTGGTTCTGTGGTTACCGGATAATCCATTGGTTTTAGCATAATTTTAGAAGATATTTAGGTGATTGTATTCGATAATGTAATAAGCATTTTTCTAGTTTTAGTATCACATGGAACAAAGAATTGTTTTTCATGTTGATTTTGATTATTTCTTTGCGCAGTGTGAAGAACTACGCAACCCAGATTTAAAGACAAAACCTGTTGCAGTTTGTGTTTTTTCAGATCGCGGCGGTGACAGCGGAGCAATAGCAACTGCAAATTATCTTGCAAGAAAATACGGAGTAAAATCTGGTATGCCAATAAGATTTGCCAAAAAAAGGTTGGAGACCACTAAAGATGCAGTTTTTCTTCCAACTGATTTTGATTTCTACTCTGAAATATCACAAAAGGCAATGGATGTAATGAAGACCTTTGCAGACACTTTTGAGTATGTTGGAAGGGATGAAGCATATTTGGATGTCTCAAAGAGGACAGAAGGCAGTTTTGTAAACGCCTCTCACCTGGCTCAACAATTAAAAAATGCAATACGGAATTCTGTGAAACTGTCATGCACAGTTGGAATCTCGTCCAATAAACTAGTATCAAAAATTGCTTCTGATTTTAAAAAACCAGATGGATTAACAATCGTATCACCAGATAAAATTGAGGCATTTTTAGATCCCTTGCCAATTAGATCAATTCCTGGAATAGGTAAAAAAACAGAAGAAAAATTTACAGAGATGGGTTTTAGGACCATTTCAGAATTAAAAAAACTCGATGTCTTTTCACTTAATAGCCAATTTGGAAGAAAAATTGGAACTTACATTTACAATGCAGTAAGAGGAATCGATAATGATCCTGTTGCCCCAAGGCAAGAGGCAACACAGTATAGTAGAATAATTACACTGAAGGAGGATTCAAAGGAACATGATTTTCTTGAAAAAGAACTTGGAAAATTATGTGAAGAAGTTCACGCGGCTATAATGAATGACAAATTAATGTTCAAATCAGTAGGCATTCAATTTGTACAATCAGATTTATCAAACAAAACCAAATCCAAAACTCTTAAAAACTCTACTTCAAGTCTTGATGAACTCAAAAAAACAGTTCTTCAACTTCTTGGAGAATCCTTAGAGGATCAAAAAATGTTAATACGCCGGATAGGAGTCAAAGTTTCTGATCTTTCTGAAATTTCAGGACAAGATAGCATTACTAGATATTTCTAATATCGAATCCCATATGAGACGCTAATCTTTTGTGTTCTTGTGGAGTTATCCATTCTACCAAGAGATAATCAATGATTTCCTCATCGTTCATTCCTAATCGTTTTGCTTCCTTTACGGCTACTTCATACGCTTCAATTTCTGTTGGCCTGTCTACATATGAATATGATTCGTTATAAAGATCAAGACCGGCTCGTTGTTGTTTTACGTGTACAAGCTCATGAACAATATCAAGGTACAAAATTTTTGAGTCAGAATTTTTTAGATGCCCAAATCCAATGAAAATTGTCCCATCTTCATTTTTTACAAACATGTAGTGATCTTTTTCTTCAACTATGACATTAGTTTTTGAAAAAACTTCATCAAGTTCATCTTGCGATTTGAACACTTCAATCAAAATAGGCGAGTTTTTTAATCCATCGAAAATATCATCAAGTGAATAATTTCCTGGAACTATGTCTCTATTTATTTTGATCATATTCTTTTGCAATTTCAAGTTTTTTTATTCGTTTTGTTTCTACATATGTCACTACGAGTAGGAAGATGAAAAGCCATGGCAGGAACATTATTTCTCCTGCTACAGAATGAAATTCTTCAAAATCTGCGACATTTGTGGATACTTTTAGTGCAAAAAGTGATAACGAAAATATTCTGATCATATTTACTCCTATTGTGCCAATAATTCCTAATACAAAATATGCTGCCTTTCTTCTGGGCGGGATGTTCATTTTAAACAAAAAGGCCATCATGACAAGTGAGTAAATTATTACGCTGTGTACCCCTGCAGACGGCCAGAACACCTGTAAAGCGAATGGACCGTGATCACCTTTTAGAAACATCATGTTATCTCGTGCACTTGCAGTCCCCAGATCTAAGGCGTTTATTATCCAGGCATTTGTTTTTACTAGATATGGGACCACATATTGCAGCGGACCCAGGGTATCATATGGAAAGAATGCGTCAAGTGACAAAATTACAGCAGTACCAGCGATAAATATAGGCCCGGCAGGAGATATTCTGACCCATTTTTTACCAAACAAAATACTCATAGATGAAACCAGAAATATCGCCATAACAACAAAATCCCACAGCCAAGTCCATGAATAGATCAGTTGAACGTGGTATTGTGGTGCAATTGAAATAATATAATCACGTAAACCAAATTCAAGACTAACAAGATATAGTATAGTAAGAGCCGCAAGAGGTATTATCGCAAGTAATTTCTTTTTAGGTATTCCAAGTTTTAATCCAACAAGTTCTGCAACTATGAATGCCAGTGCAAAAAGAAAACCACCCCTTCCTTGGTTCCAGCTTAAACTAAAAGAGTCCGGAAACGCTGCAAGAGCAAATATTGTAGGGCTGGCAAGTAGCAATATTGCATAAATTATTGTCCTGTCTTGCATCATTTACACAGGAATATGTGTTAAATAAAAACTCTAGGTGTTAGAAAAAGTCAGAAATTGACTTTTGTCGTCTTGCTTTTTGCAGGGTACTCTTTGCAAGCCATTCTTTTTTATCTATACTAAGACTTTTGCATGCAAGATCAAATCCTTCCTCAAAACCTGAAACTATTGTTGGATTTTGTTTCATTGCCATTCTAATTCCTTCTCTTACCTGCCATACACCAAGAGGTATAGCATATTCAGGCCGTATCTCACGCAATACCACCGCTCCAGCTTGGATTTTGTTTTTAAAAAGATATTCAGCTAACCCTAGTCTTGATGCAAAGTGAGCACCTGCAGTAGCAGGGTAATGTTCTAGCCCCCTCGCATCTTCAAAATCAGAGCCAAATCCAATGTTTCCTTGTTGATCATACCAGGCTTCTTGCATTTCAAACATCCATCTGCTTGGGAATACTATAACAGAAAAAAAGTTGCCAAGGTGGTTGTACGTAAAAACACGGTAACTGTCAATTATATCAAATTCTATTATTTTAGAAACCAGAGATTTTGAAATCATGTCATCTGTCGCAGTTATACTCCAACGAGTTGGAACGAGTTTTCGGTTTTTGCCAAACATACCGATACTAAAGCATTTTTGAATCCTTGATACTTCAATACCACTATGATATAGCTGTAAAACAGAATCGTGAGCTAGCAAGTCTTTGTCATAATATGCTTTTTGGATATTTTTGTCAGAAGACGAATTTGAAAATTTAGCATTCTTTATCTCTCCGATGGGACCAAATGGGGCACTTTCCCCATCAATTGACGTCACAGGAATTGTCTTTCTTAGAAACTCAATATCTGAGGTCAATGGTTTTGTGGCCATCGCTACTTCCTGCAAGTTCTCAATATATTGTCCTTGAATGTTTGAGATTTTGGTTTGTTGTATTCCTCTCACAAGGCTTAGTCTATAATTTACAATTTCTTCCAGACTTTTTCCTAGCCACCGTTCGGGCATATCAAGTATCATGGTATCACCATGCATTGGTGGTAACATGGGTCCTACTGCTACCTTTGGATATCCATACGAACCTACAAAAACAGAAGGCGGAGTTGATCCACTAATAAAATCCGAGTAGAATAAATTTCCGTATCTTGATAAATATTCATTCCAGTTGGATTCTATCGCTTTCCTAATATCAGCCGCGGTTCTACCCAACAACCTCTATCTTGTATAGTAAGTAATAATCTTGTATGATTGACCAATGTTCACTTCAAGTGAATTAATTATTAAAGAAAAGATCTAGAATAATTTAGTTCAATATTCAAATTAATTTAATAGGTCTGAACTAGCGAAATACAGCATGGGGGGTTCTGAAACCTTTGGGGTAGAAAAAGACTATGGCAAAAAGGCTATAGAATTTATGAATGAAGAAGCAAAAAAAGAAGGATGGAAATTTGAAGCTAGATTATACAATTATGAAATAGAGACAAGAAATTTTGGCCAATTTGAAATGTTTTCCTGGATGGGAGACGTAAAAGCCGCCAGGGAAATTGTCAGAAGAGCTAGTAAACGGTTTAAGATCAAAATAATTGAAGGAGGTTACAAATCTAAAGTTTTACTATTAAGAGTTGAGAAAACTGATTACGCGATGGTTAGAAAAGGCGACAGGATAATTGGTCACATAGAGTTTTCATCACCAAGAATTACAAACAGTAAGTGGGTGGTAAAATTAGAAGAACGAAGGTAACACTCAATGCAATTTTGTTTTTGCCAACAATTGTGCTACTCGCACAGGTTCTGATACAGAACCTTGGAGTGTCATAGTGTTTAAAAGATCTTTTACCTCATGCAATGTACAGCCCTCAAATCTTACAAATATGTCATGTCCTGTATGAAGAGAAATTTTTGTTCTTTCACCAAGTTTTTGATATTCTTCAATTTTTGATTGAAAAGAATCTGGAAAGTGGTGTTTTATGGCATCTTCGATTCCCTTTGAATCCTCATAAGTTACTCCAATTACTGGAATTTTTAATCGATTCCAAATTTTTTTGATATCTATTATATTATACATTGAAATTATGAGGCCAGAAATCATCACAAAGCTAATATCATCGCGATCTAGTTTTTGGTGCATTTGCAATATTACATCTGTTGCATCGTTTCCTTCGATTGTACTCTCTCCGAATACAAATCCGTCTATGATAAAATCTCGGCGCATTACAACTCCAGCTAAATGTGAGATCTTTTCATTCTCCTTGAAACTTTCTGCAATAGATAGGCCCCTGAGTCCTTTTTTTTCAATGTGAAGATGGTGCATCTCTTTTCATCTTGTATCTTCGATAAACCAAACTAGTCACTATGAGAAATATTGCGGTGATTGCAGACCATCCTACAAATGCAACAACATCTGGATCTGCCATTATAATCAAAATAGAATGTTATTATTTTTAGTTATGTTGTCTTCCATCTTTTGAAAAGTTTATGTTCTATATTGAACTGGTCAAGGCATTTTCCAACGGTATGATTTACCAAGTCATCTATCGTTTTAGGCCTGTTATAAAACCCCGGAATGGGAGGAAGAATTATCACCCCTATTCTTGCCAGTTTTAACATATTATCCAGATGGATACTGCTAAATGGCGTTTCCCGTGTAACTAAAACAAGTTTTCTTGATTCTTTAATTGTCACGCCAGCAGCTCTTGCTACAAGTGTTTCATCATAACCATTTGCGATAGCAGACAAAGTCTTCATGCTACATGGAATCACGATCATTCCATCGGTTTTGTATGTACCACTGGATACACTTGCCGCCATGTTAGAATCATCAGAATTGCTACCTACTAGAGATTTTATGTATTTTAGATCATATTTTGTTTCTAAAACTAGACACTTTTTTGCCCATTCCGACATGATTAAATGAGTTTCTATTTTTAATAGGTTAAGAGCTTCAAGCATTTTTATTCCATAGATGATTCCTGTGCTTCCGGTAATTCCAACAATTAATTTCATTAATTTTTTACCACGCAAAAGAAAAAAGGAGTCCGGGTATTTTAATCAATTTAGATTATGTTTCCACTACCAACTATTCTTATTGTTTGAGATTCTGGCTTAAGAATAACACAAATGTCATTTTTTTCAAATACAATGTGTTTTCCTAATGATAACCTCATTGGATTTAGAGAGAGTATCTTTGCAGGTCTGATTTGAAGACCAACGTTTACTAGATACATCTGATTTTCCGCAAGGTCTCCTTTGAAAAAGGCATTTTGATTATAATCTAAGGATATTTCTTGTGCCACCATCATGGAACCAGATGGACAAAGTATGTCACCTCTTTGAACGTCATCGGGAGTTATTCCTTTTACTGAAAGACCCACACGTGCAGGAGAGACTGCTTCTTCTACAGCATCATCATGCATTTGTATTGATTTTATTAGGACATCAGAACCTTTTGGTAAAAGTTTTAGATTATCATATGTCTTTACTTTTCCTTGGACTACTTTACCTAGAATTACAGTTCCAACCCCTTTGACATCAAAACAGTGATCTATTACAATTTTGACATTTCCTTCTTTTGATATAGGTTGCATTTGTGCTGCTTCTTTTTTTAAATCTGTAAATTCAACTAGTCTGTAATTTTCTACAACTGTTCCTTTTATCATTGTAAGAAGTTTGTTTCTGTCAACATCGTATGAATGGCTTAGCAAACCTTGAGTTTTTTTTAAACTATCTAATGCAACTATTTGTTCGCCCGTAAATTTATCAAGCTTTGTCACATGGAATAAAACATATTCTCCGATGTTTATTGCCTGAAAAAGAGGTTGTATCTTTTCAGGAAATCCTGTTGGAATAGTCCAAGTGGTTACGGATTCTGAGTCTTTTTTGTCATAAATAGTAATATCGGTCGCAGTCCCCTTTTTGCCAAATTCTTTTGCAATTGTCTCATCAGCTAGTAATGTGTAATTAATTGATTTCATCCTACCACGCGTGTGGATTCATCAAAAGTTTACTTTAAAAAATCTTTGTACGATCTATTCTTCGAGGTTACTTTCATTGAATACATTTGAATCATACAACCAACATTTGAAAAAATCGAGACACCGATCATGAAAGGCGTGGTCTTGGTTTTACAACTCATTATTCATTCCATAGAATTTTTAGCAATTATCAAATCTACTCTATAGTGTAGACTTAATCGTTCATTTACATTTAATTTCCAAGGTAAGAAAGATGGTTTTTCTGTTTTTTGTAAAAAAACAAAACCTAGCTTTTTTAGTTCATCTCTTAATGATTTTGAATCTAATCTAACTTTAACAGATTGTTTACCTCTTTCAAAGTCATAAGGATCAGAAATTATCAGTATTCCTTTTACTTGAGATGAGACCATTTTGAGAAAATCAAGTGGCTCGATTAATTCTAAAACATTTAGTCCTACTACTAACTCAAATTTTCTTTCCCCAAAAGGGTGAAATAGTGAATTTGCCACAAAATAATCAGTGTTTTTACAATAATTTTTTTTGGCTTCCAAAATAGCAAAAAATGATTGATCTATACCAAATACAGTTTCGTGTTTTTGTGCAAGATTTTCTGTGATGTGTCCAATGGAACAACCGTGTTCCAAAACCTGTTTAGATTTTGGAATTTTTTCAATAAAGTTTTTTACGTATGAATAAAATTTTGACCTTAAACTATTTTTGTATGTAATAACCCAACTTTTTTCTAAATTAGTTATATCCTCAAGGGTTGTGTTTATTTTTGCAAGGGAATCTTTTAGCATTGTTCTCAAAACAGGATTTTTTGTACTAGTCATAAGATGGCCTCCTAACTGTGATCTATTGGCAAAATATGAGGGAAGATTAGGCCACAAAATAGGTATTTTCGAAATTATTGGATATTTTGCACCACAGTTC
>DATIFS010000013.1:0-3692 GCA_035455105.1 Nitrosarchaeum sp. | reverse complement strand
AAAGGCACATTACCAAAAGGATTCTAGTTAATCCTTTTTCTTAATTATTTTTTACTTTATTTTTAAAAAATCATCTAATACTTCTTTTGAATGTCCTGCAGGTTTTACCTTTGGATATATTTTGAAAATTTTTCCTTTTTCATTAACCAGAAATGTGCTTCTCATAACGCCCATGTATTCTCTTCCCATGAATTGTTTTTTACCCCACACTCCAAATTGTTTTGATACTGATTTGTCAGTGTCTGCAAGAAGTGGATATTTAATTCCCATTTTATCACAAAATTTTTTATGTGATTCTACATCGTCCGGACTAATGCCGATTATTTCTATTCCTTCTTTTTGAAATTTTTTATAGTCTTTAGAAAATTCATCTGCTTCTGTTGTACAGCCAGGTGTGAAGTCTTTTGGATAAAAGTAAATCACATGTTTTTTACCTTTAAAATCGCTTGATCTTACACTATTCCCGTTAGAATCTTTAATCTCAAATTTTGGGACCGACTCCCCTTCTGTTACCATGTGTTTTATTTATTGTTCCGTAATTAATTACTTTTTAACTTCAAATATCAATTTCTACTCCGAATCTTTTATATGGAAATCAAATTGGATTTTGCTTGATGGTAAATCCTAGAGCATATCTTGCAGAAGCAATCGCAACATATGGTTTGGTATTTTTTGGACCCCTTTCAGTAATTCTAGCAATTGCATCTTTTGGTGAATCGCTAACAACTCAATCTGTATTTTTCATAGCAATTGGACATGGTGCAGCTATCGGTTTAATGGTATATGCATTTGGTCATATCTCTGGTGCTCACATCAATCCAGCTGTTACAATTCCTATGATGATTACAAGAAAGATTGGAATTGTGGATGGAGTTGGTTATATTATTTCACAATTAATTGGTGCTGTTGCTGCAGCTGTTACACTAAAAGCAATTCTTCCAGAATTAGGTGCTAAAGTAAACTTTGCAACTCAAGGAGGTCCAAGTGACTTGCTTAATCACAGTGTTGGGTCTGGATTTGCAGTAGAAGCTGTGTTGACATTTTTCTTAGTGACTGTGGTGTTTATGACTGCTGTTCACAAAAAAGCATCACCTGGATTACATGGTTTGTCTATTGGTGGCATTATCTTTTTGATACATTTAGTAGGTGTTCCATTAACTGGCGCATCCGTAAATCCTGCACGAACATTTGGTCCTGCATTAATCTCTGGGTTCTGGGAATTTCACTGGATGTATTGGGCAGCCCCAATTCTTGGTGGAATAATTGCAGGTCTGATAATGAATTATGTCTTTGTCAACAAAGCAGAAAAAGAAGCATAGTTTTTTGCTCTCACGTTTAACCATTTTTTTTGGATTTTAGTTTCATTGTTGTGAAGAAATCAAAAAAAAAAATCGCAATCCAAATTAAGCCTACACTCATCAATTATTTTGTTGGACTCGTTGCATAGCTTGGATAGTGCGAACGCTTGCGGAGCGTTAGGTCGTCGGTTCGAATCCGACCGAGCCCGCTTTACTTAAATCTAATAATATATTACATAACTAAAATGAATAATCGTTGGGAAAACTTCCAATTTATTTTGTCCTTATTTGCTATGCTTTTGGTATTTTCTTTTTTTATTCCTGTTTTATCAGTTAATGCAGAAATAGCTCCGCTAAAACAATTCAAACATGGAATTAATCCTGATAATATTACATGTGCATCCGGATTTCAATTGGTATTAAAATACACAACTGGCGCTCCATACTGTATTAAAGAATCTAATGTTGAAAAATTAATTCAACGCGGTTGGGCAATTCATTTTTTGTCTAATTATTCTAATGAAAATAATAACTCTAAAATTTTTACAACTGGAAAGTACCAAGTACAAACTGAAAATGTACAATACTCTGACACCTCAATTGGTTTTTTGGCAAGGCCTGTCTCTGAAGAATCTTTTCCAGGTGTAATTATGATTCATGAATGGTGGGGATTGAATGATAACATAAAGGAGATGGCCAAAAAACTAGCATCAAATGGATATGTTGTACTTGCAGTTGATCTTTATGATGGACAAGTAGCTACAACTTCTGATGAAGCAAGAAAACTTATGACATCATTTGATAAAAATATTGGAATACAAAATATGAATTCTGCAGTATCTTATATTTACACACATTACTCTCCAACAAAAATTGCTTCTATTGGATGGTGTTTTGGTGGCGGTCAATCTCTAAATCTTGCATTAAACAACAAACTTGATGCAACAGTGATTTATTATGGAAGTCTAGTGACTGACACTGACACGCTTTCGACAATTAACTGGCCTGTTCTTGGTATATTTGCAGAACTTGATAAAGGAATTCCACCATCAACTGTTCATGATTTTGAAAATTCATTAAATCAATTAAAAATTAAAAATCAAATAATCATATACCCTGGGGTTGATCATGCTTTTGCAAATCCATCTGGTAATAGTTATGCTCCAGATGCGTCAAAAGATGCATGGAAAAAGACACTTGAATTTTTAGATTCTAATCTGAAATAAGTTTCATAGTCTTAGAATGTCTTTGTTTTTCTTAAAAAAATAGTTACTGCTAACATATAGCATGCTGTAGCTATTATTTCTGATATTAAAGATGCTATGTAATGCTCCATCCCAATCTCGAGAAAATAATACAACGATGGCCATCTTATTGCAAGATAAATGATTTCACCAACTCCAAATGATGAGATCATGCTGAATATTTCTCTTCGAATCAAACTTGATTTCATCTGTTTGTATCTGTTCTTATTATCCAGATAAAACAAAGATGAAAAAATTCCAAAATAAATCACATATCCTGCCCCAATTGTGATTGTCGTAGTGATCTGATTTTCATACCCTACTAATAATTGGGCAACAACTGCAGAAAGTGATGCTGAAACAATAAAACAAATTATAAAATTTCTATTAATTTGAAGTAACTGCTGATTCATTTTCATATTTAATCTTAAATCTAGTAACTATTATTTTATGTCAAATTGATTAATCTTGATATGAAAACTAGATGTGGTTGGGCAAAAGATAAACTAAACATTGCATATCATGATGAAGAATGGGGAAATCCACAACACAATGACCAAAAATTATTTGAATTTATACTCCTAGAAGGTGCTCAGGCAGGATTATCCTGGTCTACGATACTTAAACGCCGAGAAGGATATCGCAGGGCATTTTCTAATTTCGATCCTTTGAAAGTTTCCAAATTTACATCAAAACATGTTGAAAAATTACTTGACAATCCAGAAATAATCCGAAATAGATTAAAAATTAATTCTGCAATCAATAATGCAAAACAGTTTTTAAAAATTCAAAAGGAATTTGGTTCATTTGACAGATATGTTTGGAATTTTGTAAATCATAAACCTATACTGCATAATTTTGCAAAACTCTCTGATTTTCCCACATCTACCCCAATCTCTGAAAAAATGAGCAAGGATCTACAAAATCGTGGATTTAATTTTGTAGGTCCTACAATATGCTATGCTTTCATGCAAGCAATTGGAATGGTAAACGATCATACTAGTGACTGTTTTAAGTATCAAAAATAATTTTATTTTGATGAAGTGAGTTTTTTGATTGTATCTGAATATAGATTCATTGGAACTATTTTGACGGTGCTTATAGATGAAATGCCTACATCTATACATAATTTTTCTATATCATGTGCATG
>DATIFS010000012.1:0-20030 GCA_035455105.1 Nitrosarchaeum sp. | reverse complement strand
TAATTTTCGTCTCGATATTTAAGATGGTTTAATTCGTGGAGTAAAGTTGTATGTCCACATGCATCATATCAAAGCGGTTGATTTAGACTGATATGAATAATTGGGGGAGGCCATGTAGCACAAGCATTAGTTCCATATTGTTGACAATCCTTCCAAGCATCATTATCATGAAGATAAATTGTCCATTTTTCATCACAGTCATAAAATGGGTCTATTTCAGTAAGGGCACACATTACAATAATTTCAATTATCAATGATCAATCATCTTTCAGTTTTTTCTAAATTATCCTATTCAATTAAGAATTATGAAAATAATGTAACTCATACAACTAGGTAGAAAATATGACTAATATGAAACGGTAAAGTTTAGAGTTTCATATGTTTTAAGTAAGTAAACTTTAGAGAAAGTAATGGAATTTTTTCAGACAGAGGAACACACCATAGAAAAACCAATAGTCATTGCAGCCATGCAGGACATGGGAAATGTTGGAAGCATAGTGGTAAATTTTATTAACGATAGTTTGAGGACAAAAAAATTCAGGATTGCAAAGACGCCTTACCCTACATATGTCGTAGATATAGGAGGGCACATAGAATTACCAAATGAGAGTTGGGAGTACAGATATTCTGATGGGCTAATTGTTTTTGGTGGAGGGACAGGCCAACCGCAAGACAGTCAGGAATTGTATTCGCTTTGTCAAGATGTCATCGATGTTTCCAAAAAATACTCTGCCAAATTCATCTATACACTTGGGGGTTTTCACACAAATAGGGTATTAGATAAAAATCCCAAAACATTTGTCACAACCACATCAATTGAATTAACAAAACAAATGCAAGGATTGGGAGTTTTTACTACTCCTCAAAGATCAATAATTACAGGATTTAATGGATTGATCTTAGGTTTTGCAAAACAAAACGGGATTCAAGGGATGGGGATGTATGGGGAATTGAATCACCCAGAAATTCCTCAATACAGAGCAGCAATTAGCATTATCAAAACACTAGAAAAATTAACCTATAGAAATCTAGGGGATACAAGCAAGTTAGAATTAATGGCACAAGAAATTGAAAAAAACTTCGAAAATTAACTAAAAATAAGTCTCACGAAAAATTGTTCTTAGAAACACTTGATTTTTTTATTGCTTTAATTTTATGAAAATATTGCAGTTTACACATCATAAAATAACAATTCCACTTGCGATTCAAACAGAGATAGATGGAATCAGATATTATCAAACACCACAAGGAAATATGTATCCATCAATCACCACAGTACTAGCCAAAACATCAGATATGTCAGGTCTTGATGAATGGAGAGAAAGAGTTGGAAGTGATGTTGCAGAACAAATAATGAAAGAAGCCCAGATTCATGGAACAGTAACTCATAAACTATGTGAAGATTATCTTAACAATAAAGAATTAGATAACAACTTTTTAGATATTCCAAGAAATCATTTTGAAAAACTAAAACCATACATGCATAAAATGAACAATATTCGTGGAATTGAACTAGCACTTTATAGTGATGAGTTAAAGATTGCTGGAACATGTGATTGCATTGCAGAATATAATGGAGATTTATCAATTATAGATTTTAAGACTAGCAGAAGTAAACTAATGGAGCATTATGACAAGGTTCAAAAATATTTCATGCAAGCAACGGCATACTCATTAATGTGGAAAGAAAGAACAGGAATAGAAATAGACCAGATTGTAATTATTGGTTCTGAGGAGACAGGGAGTGTTGCTGAGTTTATCAAGATACCAGTTGATTTTAAAGAAACAGTAATTGAAAAAATAGAAGAATTTTATAAACTAGATAAATTATAAAACTATATTGAATAAAACTGTCTTTGCACTTTCCATAATTGTAGCATTTGTTGCAGGCTCTGTAATGACTGGAACTGTGGCATTTGGAGCTGAAAAACCAAATGGAGATCCATTTAAGGCAATATGGAATGCAATTAATGGATTAATTGCAACTGATGACTCACTCCAAGAGCAAATTGACAATTTATCAAATTCAGGGGGTGCAACGTATATCTCTGAAGACTTTACTTGTGAGTCACGAGAGGGTGGTCTGATCCAGCTTTGCACCAATAATTGTGATGCAGGTGATGAAGCAGTAAATGTTTCAACTCCAGGAACTGAGGTGGAGTTGGATGATCTTCGCCCTACTGGTTACAGGACAGTTACCTTTGATGTACCTCCGTCATTCTTCAAAGTTTTATGTATAGACTGGCAATAGCATCTCTTCTAAATCCTTAAGCTTTTAGAATAATTATAGAAGTATGGGAATTTTTGGTGGAAAAGAAAACACAGATAATTCATCGCCAAATAATTTTAAAGTTACAGATAGTGGAGAACTTGGGTAAGTATACAAAATAAAGGAGGTCAGATTCTGATGAACAAGTACACGTTGTTGCCAAACAATCAAGACTAGTTCCAAGGGGTTCGATGATTACAACTCCCAACATAATATTTGCAACAGACAAACGACTGATTATTAGAAATCCAACATTGTTAGATTTGAGGGAAAACTTTGAAGATTATTTTAAAAAATAGAGGTAAATTACTCAAAAGGTTTTAAAATGAAAGATTTAGAGACTAAATCCAAAACTATGCTTAAAATAAAGTCAAAAGACACCATATACAATGACTGATTTTATTCACGAACCATACAAATCCATTATTGTCAGAGATTTGATAAAATTAAGCATAGATGATTTACTTAGTATGATGTCATTACTTGAATCAGGTAGTGCATATTGGGTGGACGGTGTGCTTTTTGCATGTTTTGCAATGACAGAATCTGAGGAATTAGCAAAAAAAGAAATTCAAGGCCAAACATATCTAGACAAAGTGGTATTTGCAAAATACGAGAGTTATACAAAGACTGCAAAACTTTCAACGAACATGGAAATCAATGTATTAAATATGCAAAAAAGTCATTTGTATAAGGATTTGATATCATGGTTGAAAAAACAACCGATTTGGAACGAATAGATCAAACATATTAAAAACAATAACATATCAATTAAACAAACAACGCTAAAACAATTTTTACGGTATAAAAAAAGTGTTTAGAATCTAAAGATTATTGGATTTTAGTTATTTACCGTCATCAAAATTTTATTAATTTACATTCTTGACCTTTTGCTCTGCATTCAGAACAATATAACAAAGGTATTCTGTCTTCTTTGATGTTTTTAAAATGTAGGTGGGATTCCATAATATGACCGCATTCAGAATTTTTGCATTTTACATCTTTGTTATCATATAGTATTTTGATTGCAGATTCTTCCATGATATTATCTATTTTTTCGTGGTTAAATTATTATCGAATTGTTGATTTTCTACAAAAAGTTATGAAAAAAAGATCATTTTAGGAATAATTAGATATTTTAGTGTCATTTCTTTAAGAAAAATAAATTGAACAAAGAAGAATCAAAAAATTTCATTACAGAATTTCCAAAAGATGGGTTTAGCATAGTTGATCAGTTACAAGGAAGAGTTCAGTTTGCCATCTTAGATCAAATAAAACTAATGAAAACATCGGGCATCAAATATGAAGAAATCAAAGAAATAATTATGAAAAATGTTCAGCAAATTATAGACAATTACAAATTACAAGAAAATTAGATATGTTCTTAGTTTAATCTTATCTTTATACAAAATTTCAAACAAAAATAAACAAATGTTTAGAATTTGCAGAATACTATTTTTATTTCATTATCCCTATAATACAACAGGTAGTAATCAGGTAATTCCAAACATCAGCTGTATAGAAAGAGTAGGTTGATGATCAGTTGTCAATGGATAACTGGGTGGTTTTGATTACTATCTGATTTTTCCCATGTATTTAATTTGTATTTAGGAAAATATTGCGTTATTCGGATGTACCGCATTTTGTGCAGGTCCAAACGATTTGAAACATTTGTGCCTGTTTTGCCATAGAACTCCCACATATTCTACAAGTTTTAGAGTCTCTAGAAGACATTATCGGTATTCATCTCCACAATCACCAATTGCATCAAAAAGATTATTTGATTTTTTAGTAATTGAACTTATCAATGCATAATCTTGTGAATCTAATTCTAAGTCAAATACATGTGAATTATCTTGTCTATGTTCAGATATTCCTAGTCTCGTTCCAATAATAATTCCTGCAACAGCAGGCTTGTCTAAAATAAATTTTGCAGACACATTTGCAATACTAGAATTATGTTTTTTTGCTATTTGTGACAATATTTGTAGTAGTTCTTGAAACAACCCCCATCCGCCCCACACAGTAATCATGTTATAGTATTTTTGCAGACTGGAAGTAGTAAGATTCGATCTGTGTGGTTCTGGGGAATCTAGATATTTTTCTGATAAAAATCCACCAAGAAGAGTTCCATATGCAAGAAGAGAAATCCCATGTTTTTGGCAAAAAGGAGTCATCAATTTTTCTGCTCTTTGATCCAAAATTGAGTATTGGATTTGATTCGACACCAGTTTGAATCCTTTGTCAATCATGATTTTAACTCGCTGCGTATCAAAGTTTGTTAGGCCAAGATGTTTGATTTTTCCATTTTCCTTCAGTGTTGTCAAGTGAGTAAGTGCATCAAGATAACTGGGATTGTTGTAATCCCACCAATGAAACTGGAGCAAGTCAAGTGAAGCAGTATTCATTTTCTTCAATGATTGATCTACATAATATTCTACAATAGATTTAGTCATCGGTCCTGGATTTGGCACAAATTTAGTTAATGCCTGAGATTTTAACAATTCCACTGGGGATAATAGTTTTCTAAATTCTCCAATATATGATTCTGCAGGACCGTATATGTCAGCTAAATCCCATGTAGTAAATCCTACTTTGTGGTATTCAAGCATCTCTGAAATTGCAGATTTAGGATTTATCTGTCCATGTCCGCCAGATACTTGCCACATTCCATTTAAAATTCTGCAAATAGCCAGATCATCTGCCAGTGAAATTTTTTGAATATTCACAATATACTATGAAATTGCACTTTATTTAATGGATATACAAAATGAGAGAAATCCTGTTTTAATCAAACATGAACAAATAATTTAAGAGTCATGTTTATACATTAATCACATGGTTCATTATTACGTCAAAAAAATAAAGCGTCTATCTCACAAACCAGATACATGTATGAATTGTAATAGTCATAACATGGTAGTAGATGCAGTATTAGCTTCAACAGGTCCAACTCAAGAAAATACAGATTACAAACCATCTGTCCTATGTCTTGAATGCGAAACATTGATGATAATTACTGAAGAATCAGGCGGTGGACTTGGATTGCAGGCATCTGTAGGTAACGAATTAACCATGAGAAACCAGTAGTTCAAAACATCATCAGATATAACAAATTATTTAGCATTAAATCTCTAATTAATTTAAAAGTGTCATCATTAATCAAGACAATGTAGCAATTGAATAAATTATTTTTACTGTTGATTCCACTTATTTTTTCAGGATTTATCCATTTGTGGAATCCTGTAGGATATCCAGATGTATTTTTTGATGAAGGAGTATACATGAGACGTGCAATAGATTTTCTCAATACTGGAAATCCTCAAGAAGGTAATGTGTATGACCATCCATATTTTGGTCAAATTGTAATAGCATCAATTCTTTCCGCAACAAATTATTCAAACATCAAGACAACAAATGAGCCAGATTCCTTACAATCATTGTACGAAATTCCCAGAATATTCATGGGAATACTTGCAGTAGTAGATACGTTTCTAATTTACAAAATTGTCCAACTTAGATATGGTGTAATTTCTGCATTTTTGTCAGCATCATTTTTTGCGGTGTTACCATTTACATGGATTTTTAGAAGAATACTACTTGATTCGATTTTAATCCCTCTAGTATTAGGAGCGATTTTAATAGCAATCTATTCGACTAAATCAAAACATTCATCAATCTGGATTATTTTTTCAGGAACTTTAATGGGGTTGGCAGTATTTACAAAAATACCTGCGTTTACAATGATCTTTGTAGTTGCATGGATTGTATATGATAACAGAAAAAAATTTTCAGATGTAATATTATTGCTTATTCCATTTTTACTAATTCCGTTAATATGGCCTCTTAATGCAATCATGCTTGATCAGCTTGATCTGTGGCAGCAAGGAGTATTATGGCAAACACAGAGAACAAACAATGTATTAGACATATTTGGATTTTTTGCAGTCATTGATCCACTAATGTTTGTATTGGGTTTATCAGGCATGGTCTTTGCTGCACTACGGAAAGATAAATTTCTCTTATTGTGGTTTGTCCCGTTTGTAGTATTTTTAAGCTCTGTCGGATATAAACAATACTTTCACTTGATGATGATCATTCCAGTAATGTGTATTGCGGCTGGAATATGGATAGAGTCAATTCGTAAGGAAAATAAAATAAAAAAGAAATTTGTTTATTTTGGAATAGTATCTGCAGTGTTGGTGTTTGGGTTTACAAGTACCACACTTTTGATTATCAATGACATATCAAAAAATCAGTTTGAGGCTTTGTCGTATGTTTTAAAAAATTATGATGATACCACCACAGTCCTCACAAGTCCAACATATTCGTGGATATTGTATGATGTGTTTAAACAAGAAAATGTTCCAAAAGATTATTCATTTATTTTGTTTTATCCGATAACCACTGAAAAAACAATCATTATGGAAGATAGTCATTTTAAAATTGATCTAGTTCGTGGACCTCAATTACAATACATAATAGACAATTCCACAATAGTACAAACTTTTGATGAAACTATGCCAAAATTTGATTCAAAAACGTATCCATACACAAACATGCAAGCCACTGGAGAGGCATCAAAAATCATAATCCGTGAATGGGTGCATCCAAAATAACCAGAAATCATCGATTTGAAAGATATCAAATCATCGATATGGAATGTAACGATGAAGTAACTCGTATGAAAAATGCTCAGGTTTGTACAATTTTTTAAAATATGATGAGTAAAACATCAAACAAATCAAAAACAAAAAAGAAGCAGAAGATAAGATAAATCAAAAAAATGTATTTTAAACGCTTTTTGTGGCTAAAATATTTTTTATATAAAGGGTTTAATCACGCAAAGTTATGCTTTATTATGAGATAAATTGGCGTAGGCATAGTGTCTAACGTGATCAATACTGAAGTATCAATAGTAATCCCTACCTATAATGAGTCAGAAAATATCAAAGGGATATTACATTTAATCAAAGAACATTTACCGAAAAATACCACAGTAGAGGCAATTGTAGTAGATGATAATTCACCTGACGGAACAGGCAAAATCGCTGAGGATTACTTTGAGTCATTAAAAGAAAAAACGAAATATACAGTTAATGTGATTAATCGAAAAACAAGAGAGGGTTTGAGTTCTGCAATACTAAACGGGATACAGCAGGCAAAAGGAAAAATAATAATCGTGATGGATAGTGATTTTTCTCATCCCCCACAACTCATACCAAAACTTGTAGAGGTTTTAAAACAATCAAAAACAGACATTGTTGTTGCATCCAGATATCTAAATGGAGGTTCAATAGAAGGATGGTCATTAAAACGAAAAATAATTAGCAAGATTGCAACTACAATAGCAAAAAAAGGGCTTGGGATAAAAGAATCAGATCCGATGTCTGGATTTTTTGCATTTAACAAAGACGTAATCAAGGGAATTAATTTTGATGCTATAGGATACAAATTTCTTTTAGAGATGATTGTAAAAGTAAAAGGAGTATCAATAAAAGAAATCCCATACACGTTTTTAGACAGACAAAAAGGAAAAAGCAAACTTGGTGTAAAAACAATTCTAGAATTCACACATGCGGTATGGAATCTTTACAGATACGGAAAACAAGAACAAAGAAATGAAAAGAGAACATCAGTTAGATTTGTATCAAAAGCAGCTAGATTCTTTTCAGTTGGTACGTCTGGATTATTAGTAAACTATCTTATGTCAATGTTATTTACATCTAGTTTTAACATGTGGTATTTGCATGCAACCATACTTGGAATTGTATTTTCAATTACAAGTAATTTCTTTTTGAATAAACATTGGACGTTTGAGGATAGAGATTTCACTCCAAAAAGAACAATAATTCAATTCGGCAAATTTGCTGGATTTAGTTCTATTGGAGCACTGGTTCAGATTGGATTAGTGTATTACCTAGTAGATCAATTCACAGTGTCGTATCCAATTGCACTTGTGTCAGCAGTTGCAACTGCAGCATTTAGCAATTTCATTTTAAATAAAAAATGGACTTTTAAAGAAAAAGTTTGGAGTTAGATACAACACCATAATCAAATGTCATTTGACGGATAATTTTTAGTCAGTGAAGGTTTGAATATCACTTAAGCATACAAAGGATATGGTGTTGGGAATTATCATCATATTAGTAGGTGCAGCAATTATTGTAGGGGTTATAATAAAACTAATTCAAGGCTCAGAAACAATAACGAATTTGGAAAAAACTAAACAATGCATAGCCTGCGGATGTAAGACAAATTCATTGATTTGTAAACTTTGTAAAAAAAATTCCCAGTCATTAAAATAATGTTTTTTAGATAAACCCCATCAAGGCCAACCCCATTACAATCAACAAAATACCGCCAACTGTAATCAACAAGTTATTTCTAGTCATAAAAAATATTGATCAAAGCACTATATGAAAGTCATTTTTACAAACTTATTCACAAATAATTATAAAATATAGAATAAAAAATGAATATAAACTGAAATTTACTAATTTCACATATTTATAGATGTTCTAACTCTATTGAATTGAGGAGATAATTTTTACAGATTATTTTTTCGCTTTTTTAATTCAGAAAGAATCAAAACCAATAATTCCTTTTCACTTAACTTCAAAAGTTCTGCTGTTTGCTCATCAGTAAACTCCAATTCTTCGTCAATTTTTTCATAAACGTCCTCAGCACCCATGATCAATCTAAAAAACAAACAGACTAAAAACTGATCTAAGCAATATCTAAAAAATTTTCTCATCAAATGCCAATTTATTGTAATGAATAATGCACATCACAAAATAATGCCATTCCATTAGATAATGTCTTTGCAGTTATACTACACCCATCCTGTAATCCTTTGCCACAAATATAACACTCAACTTCAGAAACACTTGACTTTATTTCAGGCACTTTCTTGAAATACAGATCCTGCATTAACGATGATTTTGTCCCTTGCATGGTCAGAGAATATAACGATCAATTATTATATAAAGGTACCGTACCATACCGTAATAGGCATAAACACAGGCATCAATCAAAATAAAGTCAAAGTAACCACCTAATCAATTTAAATAATAAACGAGTAAAATTTTGTCTATGGGTGGACACCTTTGGAAATTCGCAGCCGAAAGTAATACCACTAGATTTATCTGAAAATCAATTTCAAATATACAATAAAATATCCAGAAATTATTCACATTCATTTCTCTTTGAATCATTAACTGGACCTGAAGTACTATCCGAAACATCTGTAATGGGATTTGATCCTGAGACAATTTTCAAAGGATATTCAGATAAGGTAGAAATCACAAAAAATGGAAAAACAGAAATTATCAAAACAAATGAACCATTTACGGAGCTAAAAAAATTATTAGGCAAATCAGAAGATCAAAGTTACAGATATCTTGGTGGTGCAGTAGGTGTTGTAAATTATGATGCAGTAAGACTAGTAGAAAATATTCCAGACACACATAATTCGCCTCAGCCATTAATGGAATTTGGGATATACGATGATGGCATACTTTATGATAACATACACAAGAAGTTATTTTATTTTTATCATGAACAAAACAGATTTGAACAATTTAAAATGAGTGATGATTCATTTGGAGACTTTAACGCAACTAAAGTAATACCAAACATGAATCAAGAAACATTTTCAAATATCGTCAACAAAGCAAAACAATACATTTACGATGGAGATATATTTCAAGTAGTTTTATCTAGAAAATTTGCTTTTGACACAGATGGAGACAATTTAACTCTGTATAAGACATTACGAAGATTAAATCCATCACCTTACATGTATCATCTAAAACAAGATGCCAAAACAATCATTGGAGCATCACCTGAAATGTTAGTGAGAATTACAAATGATAAAGTAGAAACGTTTCCAATAGCAGGAACTAGAAAAATTACAGAGAATGAAGAGAAAAATAAGCAATTAGCATACGAGTTATTACATGATGAAAAAGAATTAGCAGAGCACACCATGTTAGTGGATTTAGGTAGAAACGACATTGGCAGAGTATGCAAGTATGGAAGTGTTCACACAGAAGAGTTAATGCAAATCAAACGCTTTAGTCATGTACAGCACATAATAACGCATGTTGTAGGCAATTTAGCGCCTGAAAATGATATGTTTGATGCATTTAAGGCAGTATTTCCTGCTGGAACCGTATCAGGAGCTCCTAAAGTCAGAGCTATGGAAATAATAGATGAATTAGAAACTGAAGCAAGAGGGCCATATGCCGGAGCTGTGGGATATTTTTCATTTAATGGATGCTGTGATTTTGCAATTGCAATTAGAAGCATATTCATAAATGGAAACAAAGGGTTTGTACAATCAGGAGCAGGAATAGTTTCAGACTCTGTTGCAGAAAATGAATTCAAAGAAACAGAACACAAAGCTGGTGCAATGCTTCAAGCATTAAAGGAGGCAACAAAATGAAATTTTTAATTATAGATAATTATGATTCATTTGTCTACAACATTGCCCAATATCTAGGTGAGCTTGGAGTAGATTCAGATGTAATTAGAAATGACAAAATAACATTAGAGCAAATAAAACAAAATAAATATGATGCGATAATTATATCGCCTGGGCCTGGAACACCTTCAGATAGAAAATATTTTGGTGTATGTAGTGATGTAATCAAAGATATGGGGTCAACTACACCGATATTGGGAGTGTGTTTGGGACATCAAGGTATTATTGAAGCATTTGGCGGAAAAGTTACAAATGCAGGATGTGTTAGACACGGCAAGACAAGTCCAGTTGATCATATAGATTCAGATCTATTCAAAGATGTGAAAAATCCATTTAGAGCAACGCGATATCATTCACTTGTTGGAGACAAAACAATAATTCCAGACATATTAGAAGTTACAGCTACTGCTGCTGATGATGGAGAAGTTATGGCAATACGACATAAAAAATATCTAATTGAAGGAGTACAATTTCACCCAGAATCCATAATGACTGAAGATGGAAAAAAGATTCTTGCCAACTTTATAAAACAGGTGAAAAATAAAAAATGATTTCAGATTTAATTTTAAAACTAGAACAAAAAACAGATCTCACATATGAACAGATGAATTCCATAATGACTGAGATTTTATCAGGTAAAACAAGTGACAAAGAAAATTTTGATTTTCTATCTAGCCTTACAGAAAAAGGAGAGACTGACGATGAATTGTTAGGCATGCTTGATAAGATGAGAGAATTTGCACTCAAAGTTGAGCCTAAAAACAAAGGCAGGATCATAGATATGTGTGGTACTGGGGGGGATAATCTTCAGACCTTCAACATTTCAACTACAGCCTCCTTTGTAGTTACAGCCGCAGGCGGGACGGTAGCAAAGCATGGCAATAGGTCAAGTTCAGGAGTTTCTGGTAGTGCAGATATTTTTGAATATTTTGGATACGACTTAAATTCGAAGCCAAGTAGAATTGCAGATATTCTTGAAAAGTACAACATTTGTTTTATGTTTGCACAAAAATTTCATCCAGCAATGAAATATGTATCAAATGCAAGAAAACAGTTAGTAAAAAGATCAGCATTCAATCTGTTGGGTCCATTATCCAATCCAGCTTGTGTGAAAAATCAAATGATAGGAGTTTTTTCCATTGAATTTTTAGATAGACTGCCATTAATTCTAAAAAGAAATGGTGCAGAAAACATTATGACAGTTCGTTCAGATGATGGCATGGATGAATTTTCGACTAGTGCAACCAATAGAGTGTGTATTTTAAGAAATGACAAAGTATTGATGAATTCAATTGATCCGCAAGTCATTGGACTACATAAATCATCATTAAAAGATATTCAAATTAAAACAAAAGAAGAAGCAATAAAATCATTTGTAGGAGTATTAAACAATACGGCAAATCAAGCTATGATAGAAACAACTGCCATTAATGCAGCTGGAGGGCTAATTGTTGCAGGCATTGTAAATAATTTTGAAGAAGGAGTAGAACTATCATTAAACACAATTAAAGATGGTAAAGCATTCAAATTATTAGAAAGATTTGTTACAGCCACTGGAGACATTTCAAAATTAAAGGAGGTATCATAATGGCAGAAAACATTCTGAAAAAATTAGTAAATAATTCACAGACTGCAATCGATGATGGAGTATATGATGTGGATGTAAAACTACAAAGATCAGAAAAAGATTTTTTACAAATTATAAAATCAAATAAACATGCAACATTGCTTACCGAGATAAAGTTCTCATCACCATCTCTAGGCAAAATTAAAACAGCATCAAATCCAGTCAACATAGCAAAACAAATGATTGCAGGTGGGTCCAGGGCGCTTTCTGTTCTTACTCAGCCTCATTTGTTTAACGGGTCTCCACAATATTTTATTCAGGTAAGACAAGCAGTAGATATTCCATTATTAATGAAAGACATCATGATTGACACGATACAAATTGATGCTGCAGAGAAAATAGGTGCAGATTACATACTAGTTATCCAGTCATTATTTGATCAAGGATTTCTCAAAAATATCGATGAATTCATAGAGTATGGTCATAAAAAAGGGCTAAAAATTCTACTCGAGGTTCATACAAAACAAGAATTTCAAAATGCATTAAAAACAGAATCAGACTTAATCGGTATTAACAATAGAAATCTAGACACGTTGGAAATAGATCTTAAAACTACAGAAATTGTATTAAATGGATACAAAAAGACTAGACCCATCATATCTGAAAGTGGTATTGAGACACCTGAAGATATCCAATATCTAAAAAAGTGTGGAGCTGATGCATTCCTAATAGGGTCAAGCATAATGAAAAGCGATAATATCGAAGAAAATGTCAGAAAATTGGTGAACGCATATTGAAATATCCTAAAGATGGTAAATTTGGAGAATTTGGAGGAAAATACATTCCAGAAACGCTAGTTCCAGCAATTGAGGAATTAGAAGAAAATTATCTCAAATTCAAAGACAATAAAGATTTCAAAAAAGAATTAGACTATTATCTCAAACAATATGCTGGAAGACCAACTCCATTATACTATGCAAAAAATTTATCAGAGAAATGTGGTGGTGGCAAAATCTATCTAAAAAGAGAAGACCTTCTACATGGAGGAGCTCATAAAATAAACAATACATTAGGTCAAGCATTACTTGCAAAAAAAATGAATAAAAAAAGAATCATAGCTGAAACAGGAGCAGGCCAACATGGAGTAGCTACTGCTATGGCATGTGCGGTGCTGGGAATTAAATCCGAAGTATATATGGGCTACAAAGACACCATACGACAAAAGCTAAATGTATACAGAATGAACATGTTAGGTTCCAAAGTTCACCCAGTAAAATCAGGTTCTAAAACCCTCAAAGATGCAATCAATGAAGCAATTAGAGATTGGATTACAAATGTAGAATCAACTTATTATTTACTAGGTTCTGCAGTAGGACCTCACCCATATCCTGTAATGGTGAGAGATTTTCAAAGTGTGATTGGCAAAGAAATCAAAATCCAGATGAAAAAAATTACAAATAAAGAACCTGATACTGTAATTGCATGTGTTGGTGGAGGTTCAAATGCAATTGGAACATTTTATCCGCTTGTTGACACGAACACAGAAATTATTGGAGTAGAAGCTGCAGGTAAAGGATTAAAATCGAAATATCATTCTGCAACACTATCAGCTGGAAGTAAAGGAGTACTACATGGAATGATGACATATCTATTACAAGACGAAGAAGGACAAATTACCGAAACACATAGTATTTCAGCTGGATTAGATTATCCTGGTGTTGGTCCAGAGCATTCTTATCTAAAAGACACTAAAAGAGTAAAGTACCATTCTGCAACAGATGCAGAAGTAATTGATGCATTTTTAATGTTAACTAGAACCGAGGGAATAATTCCAGCTCTTGAATCAGCTCATGCAATAGCTGAAGCAATGAAAGTTGCAAAAAAGAGTAAAAAATCAGAATCAATTGTAGTCACACTTTCAGGAAGAGGAGACAAAGATGTTGAAGAGGTACAAAAATATCTGAACAAAAATGGCAAGAATTAAAGAAAAATTTGCAGAGCTGACTGCAAAAAATGAAAAAGCATTAATCGCATACATAATGGTAGGATACCCAAACGAAGCTGCAACCATGGCATCAGTTAAAGGACTGATTAATGGAGGAGCAGACATCATAGAATTAGGATTTCCATTTTCAGATCCACTAGCAGATGGTCCAATAATTCAAAATGCAAGCACTGTATCACTACATAACGGAACCAAAGTTAGTAAGTTTTTTGACATTGTAAAAAAGATTAGAAGAGAAACAGACATACCACTAATTCTAATGACATATACCAATATTTTGTATCATAAAGGATATCAGAAATTTATTGCTGAGGCTAAAAAAGCAGGGATAGATGGATTGATTCTACCAGACATGTCAATTGAAGAATCAAAAGAATATCTAGCAGCTACTAAAAACATGATGGATACAATATTTTTGATATCACCGAATACAACAAAAACCAGAATAGAAAAAATTGCAAAATCATCTTCTGGATTTTTGTATCTAGTAGCAGTATACGGCACTACAGGAATAAAAACAGGAATCCAAAACTACACACTAAAAGCGATAAAGGAAGTTAAAAAAATAACCAAAAAGAAAATTCCAATTGGCATAGGATTTGGTGTTTCCACTCCAGAAGATGTAAAAAAATACATCAAGGCTGGAGCTGATGCAGTAATTGTAGGTAGTGCATTTTTAAAACTAATTGAGAAGACACCTCAAAATAAACGAGAGTCAAGCGTTGCAAGATTTACAAAGAGTCTTAAAAAAGAAACAATTCAAAAATAAGTCAAATACAAAATGTCAACATACTAAATATGTTTGAGAAAAATGTCATTTCAATTAAAAAATTAAATTAATAGCGAACCTTACCACATTTTCTACACGACAATGTTCCATTATGAGCATATTCATGGCTACAAGGTTCAGATTCAACCATCATGATTTTATTCTAAAAAAATGGTAATATTATCAAAGAACAGTGGAAACTTTGAGTGATCATACAAAATCATTTTACTAAGAATCGCCAAGATATAATAGAGATTTCAAAAACGATTAACATGTATCGAGTTTAAATATGGAATCTCAGTAGAAACAGCATGAAGCTTTTTCATAATAAGAAAAACGATTGTATTCAATGTGATGCAAAATTTGATAACCATGATGATTTGGTAAAACATGTCAGACACGAACATCATAAAACTATAGTAACATGCCAATACTGCAAAAAAGAGTTTATTCATGAAAAAGATAGGTTACACCATGCTAGAGAAGAACATAAAAATAAGTTAGAAGAACGCTCAAGAAAAAATTCACATCCTGATGAATACAAGACTCAAAGCAGAGTAGACGCGTTCAGATCTAGGTTTAGCGATAAACTGTAAAACGTCAAAGAATAGTGGTCGATTATTTTTAACATCTTCTAGGGGAGTTCTATTTCAGTTAAAGACCACTATCTAGATGTTCTCGATTATTAATTAGGACATCATGAAATAAAAAATACATGTTAAAAAGTTCAAACATATGTTAAAAAAAATAAAGAATCCCACACACATGTAAGATCGCATCTTAGAGTAATAGATCATATTGTTTTAAAATACCAGTAACAAAACATACAAAAACTAGATACTTGTTTTCTGAATGTGCAGACTAAATTTATTTTTGTTACAGGAGGGGTGATGTCAGGCCTTGGGAAAGGAGTAACTACATCATCAATTGCAAAATTATTACAATTAGCAGACCAAAAAGTATCATGCGTCAAAATAGATCCTTATCTGAACTATGATGCAGGAACCATGAATCCAGTAGCTCATGGTGAAGTCTTTGTAACTGAGGATGGGGGAGAATGCGACATGGATATTGGCAATTATGAAAGATTTCTAAATCAAAATATTCCAAAAAGTCACAATATTACGACAGCTCAAGTGTATTCAACAGTAATTGAAGCAGAAAGAAAGGGAGAGTATCTAGGGGCATGTGTTCAAATAATTCCTCACATTACAGATGAAATTAAGAATCGAATTAGAAGAATTGCAGAAGAAGAACACCTTGATTTTTTGATTGTAGAATGTGGAGGTACAGTAGGAGATATTGAATCCTTGCCATTTTTAGAAGCCCTAAGACAGATGAGAGTAGAAGAAGGGCCACAAAATGTAATTTTTGTTCACGTAACACTTGCACCATCATTAGATGTTGTTGGAGAACAAAAAACAAAACCAACGCAACATAGTGCACAGGAATTAAGAAGAATTGGCATTCAACCAGATTTTTTGGCAGTAAGATGCACAACACCATTAGAAGAAAGTACAAAGAAAAAAATTGCGTTATTTACAAATGTCACCGCAAATGATGTATTATCATGTCACGATGTAAAATCAATTTTTCAAGTCCCACAGATATTGTATGATCAAGGCATAATGGATTCACTATTTACAAAATTTGGAAAAGTAGGCATGGTAAATGCATCTGCAAATTGGGACAGATGGAATACAATTGCAGAATCCATGATAAATCATGAAGACCAAAAAGTAAGAATTGCAATGGTTGGAAAATATGTCACGCTTGCAGATAGTTATGTTAGTGTTAATCATGCATTAAAACACGCAGGTGCAAAATTAGGAAAATCTGTAGAAATAGATTGGATAGATTCAGAATCAATTACAGATTACAATATTTTATCAAAATATGATGGGATATTAGTTCCAGGAGGATTTGGAGTTAGAGGTGCAGAAGGAATCATAAAAACTGCAAACTATGCAAGAGAGAAAAACATACCATATCTTGGAATATGTTTTGGATTTCAGTTAGCAGCAATTGCATTTGGAAGAAATGTTTTGAAATTAGAAGATGCGAATTCGACTGAAATAAAAGCAGATGCTAAAAATCCAATTGTCGATTTACTCCCAGAACAAAAAAACATATCAGATATGGGGGGTTCATTAAGATTAGGAGCAAACGATATTCATATAAAACAAAACACAGTATCTCATAAAATCTACAACGCAGATACAATAAGCAAAAGACACAGGCACAGATACGAAATCAATAAAAAATACATTCCAGAATTTGAGAAAAATGGGTTGATTTTTTCAGCAGAAAGCGATAACGGCAAACGAATGGAGATGTTAGAGATCCCATCACATAAATTCTATGTAGGAGTTCAATTTCACCCAGAATTCAACAGCAGACCAGGATATCCAGAACAGGTTTTTGAAGCATTTGTAAAAGCTGCATCTCAGAAATAAAGAACAGAATTGGACAATATTTAAAAAAATTATTCTATTTTTGATATTTCGTAGATTTTTTGTCGTGCATCTCTAATTGAGACTTTCTTTTTGACATAACCTTTTTTTAATAAATGACTAAGTGCCAATCTAACAGTTCGATCAGGAAGCAAAGTCTTGTTTGCAAGATCTTTTTGTGTAAGTGCTCCTTCATATTCTAATGTTTTTAACAATAATTTAGAGCTTGGAGGCATGCTAAGTAATTCTTCAGCTAGGTGAACTTTTTTTGCAAGGGCGGAAATTGCGGTGGAATCTTTTTTAAGTCGAATTATTTTAGCTGGAGGTAAAAATTGAGTGCATTCTACCATATTGTTTACTTTGTATCTATCCAAACCATCAAGAACAACTTCGCAATGCAATCTAGCTGAAATATCACTGATCTGAATAGTGCTGTGATTTGATACAATTAATGGTCTTCGTGTAATATCTAGAGAGTTTACAGATATTATTTCAAATACACCAGAATTAGGAAACAACATTGGCCCACCAGCAGACATCGAATATGCAGATGAGCCAATAGGAGTAGATACGATAATGCCATCACTGTTATCATGCCATACTTCTTCTTCATTGACACTTAGTGTATGCTCCATAAGCATTGCACTTTTTGAAGAAAATACCGCAACATCATTTAAGACAGGATAGACATTTTTTCCATCAATTTTTACACCAATTCTTGGAACTTCTTCAACAGTAAAATTTTGTTTTTTTAATATTCGCACATACGATGAGAATTCTCTGAGATCAATTTGTGCCAAAAATCCACTTGCTTCACCTTCACTTATTCCTAAAACTGGTGATGTAGAATCAAAAGATCTATGAAAGTAATTTCTGACCCCTTTATCTCCACCTAGCACCAAAATACAATCAGCTTGTTTTATTTTTGATTTTGTAGTGATTACAAATGATTCAATTTCAGCATCATCTAGAATTTTTTTTATTGTAATTGCAGTTGATGCTGTTGTACCAGAACCATAAATTCCTATTTGCACAAAGAAATGAAATTAGGAGTACAATAAAAGGATAAACGTATGAGATAGGATTCACTATCGCACAAGATTCAAACATTAATGGATAAGATATACTAAAGTGATCTATATTTCACTAAATTATAGAAATACGAAGCATTAGTTTCAATTGCATTTTTTTGAGGTATTTTTAATAGACCAATTTGTTTTGAGTCCAATGCAGCTTGTGCAGCACCACCTGCAAAACATAATGCCCAAAGAAAATCTTTTTCTTTCAACATGGTACAACAAAATGCCGCACAAAAAATATCACCAAGACCAGTAGTATCATAAACTTCTTTGTTTGGTAATATTATAGAATAAATTTTGTCTTTGACTAATAATGAAACTTCAGTTTTGTTTGTCAGAATAACATGTTCAACACCCTTTTTTTGCAATGCCTTCATCATTTCATCATGAGTACCATTAACTATCATTTGAGATTCTTCAGGATTTACCTTAATCGCATTTACTCCAGATAAATCAAGATCAGTATTTTGTAAAACAACGTTGTTGTGTAAATCTATGTGTCTCAAAAATCCTTGAGGATCAACTAGAGTAAAACTGGAATTTTTTTTTATTTTAGTAAAAGTATCAGCAGAAATTTCATGAAAAATTGGAGTAATCAATGATCCATCTGCATTTATGATTGTGTATTCAATAGGCTCACATTCATTTAACAATTTAAGAGACCTATCTGAACCTGTTATATCTATAGCAAATCGTGTTGTTAGTTTTTCAGACAATGCATTTTCAAAATTAATTTTATTTTGAGTCAGATACTGCTGTGGAAAATCTCTGCCAAATTTTGTGTAAAGGCATACATCAAATTTTAACTGTCTTGCGGTTAAACCACCATAACATGCAGCACCACCGATTTGCTCATGAATTACACCATCAATGTAAATAGTATCAATGGCACAATGTGAAAACAAGGCTAATTTCATCAATTAGTGTTTCAAATAGTATCGATTTAGTTTTTTGCATTTAGTTTTTCAAAACATTCATGACAGAGAATATTTCCTTTTGATAGGACTAATTCCATGTTTGATCTAAAGCAAACATGGCATAAACCTCGCATACCTATCAAAGAAATACTACGTCTAGCATTAAAATATAATGATTTTGATAATAAGGATACAGATGATGTTAATTATCACTAAAGTTATCTAAAAAATAATCCAGATTTATTAAAAAATAGCATCATTTTTTGAATTTTTAAAACAAAAAGCAGTAATCAATTGGACACTTCAGAAAATTTTTGCCAGAGTCTCACAATTTTTTCTTCAATCTTGACATGGTCTAATGTGTAAGACAATTTACCATCTCTATAGGTAATTACAATTTCATAAACCCAGTTTTTATAATAACTTTCATTTAGACCTTCAAGGGTTCGAACCACTTTGGTTTTCTTTATTAATTTTAATTCA
>DATIFS010000011.1:0-3721 GCA_035455105.1 Nitrosarchaeum sp. | reverse complement strand
AAAAAATAAAACATGCTCCAAGTGTCAATCAAAAAACCGTTTTTTGTCTATATATTTTGAATCCCGCCCTTATGATCAAAGATTCAAAGACTAACACATGTTAGAGTCACACACATTCTTTTCAAAAATGGTTGATGAACTTGTAGAATTCTCAGAATATGATCCTGAATTGGCAGATGGAATTCGTTGGCTAGATGATCAGGCTCAAAAAAAAGGCATTACATTTTACGATATGGTTTTTGAAGTATTGTACAAACACGATGTAAATTCAAAAGCAAAAGAATGGCTCAACACAAGAAACTAGAATTACTTTCTTAAGTCAAGCTCTTTGTATTCGCACCCTTCTGGTCCACAATATTTTCCAACATAGACTGCTTTTGGTCTGTACAATGCAGGTTTTGGTGCTGCCTCTGCAAATTTTTCTTCAATAATGTGTGCTGCCCATCCTGTCACTCTAGATATTGCAAATATTGGTGTATTAAGATCCATTGGAATCTTTAGCATATAGTAAATTGAAGCACTGTACAAATCGACATTTGGATAGATATCTTTCCCTTTTTGTTTTTTCATTTCATCTATTGTAGTTGTTTCAACTTTTTCTGTAATGTTATACCATGGATCACCTGTCTTTGCAGCAAGCTTTCTTGATAATTCTTTTAGAACCTGTGCTCTTGGATCATATGTTTTATAGACTGCATGTCCCATTCCCATAATTCTTTCACCTTTTTCCATTTTTTCTTTTATCCATGGAACAACATTTTCTACTGTTCCTATTTCTAGGAGCATCTTCATTACCTCTGTATTTGCTCCTCCATGTAATTCCCCACTTAATGCACCAATAGCTGCACTAGCTGCTGAATACATATGAGCTCTAGTGGATGCTACTTGTCTTGCAACAAATGTAGATGCATTAAAAGTGTGGTCTGCATGAAGAATCAAACAAGTATCGAAAATCTTTTCAACTTCTTTGTCTGGTCTTTCTCCAAACATCATGTAAAGAAAATTTGCTGCATGATCTAAAGTTGGATCAGGATCAATTATCTCCAATCCATCTCTTACTCTTTGCCAGCTTGCAACTATTGTTGGTATTTTAGCAATTAGGTTGATTGCTTTATCGTAGCTTGCTTCTTTTGATGCGAATTCTTCATCATAATATCCTGCAAGTGCCGCAACAAATGCCTGCAGCATATCCATAGGATCCGCGTCTTTTCTCCAGTTTCCCATGTTGATTTGCATTCTTTTTGGAATCAATCTAGCATCGTTTAATTTGGATTTGAACTCTGATAGTTGTTCTTTTGTTGGTAGCGAGTCATGCAATAACAAATACGCTGTTTCTTCATAACTTGATTTTTTTGTAAGTTCTAAAATATCATAACCACGGTAAATTAGCTTGCCTTTTTCCCCATCAATATTTGATATTCTTGTATCTGCTACTTCTATTCCACGTAAGCCTATGTTTTTTGTTTCCATGTCACCTGACTTGTGTAATCATCTATTATATTTTAGTTACAAATTATGTCTACTAAGTTTAGTAATTAGTCTAATCTAACAACTCTGGCTCATAAATGATTATTTTTATATAAAAATTAAATGAATCCATCTGAACGAGAACTTTTAGAAAAACTTGACAATATGGTGTTGACTGCTTCTGCAGATGAATTACGCAAAATTCAAGAAATTGATCTTCAAACTCAATTAAATGGTGAATCATTTTATGATGCATTTGTAAATTCAACTTCTTTGGCAAACCAGACCATAAAACAAGAATCTCAAGAATCCCATCAATAACTCATTCTTGATTTAAATGAGGGTATACAAGAAAATTTACAATAATGGTCGTATCTAAAATAAAGAAAACAAAGACTGTTAAAAAAACAAAGGCTACACAAAAAACCAAAGTTGTTTGTATATCTCACAAAGAAGATGCTGACGGTATTAGTTCGGCAGCTTTGATACGACAAGCTTTTGGTGGTGATTCGATTTTAGTTGATTATCCTGGACAGATGGAAGCAATTCAAAAAATTGCATCTGATGAAAAATTAAAATCATTATATATTTGCGATTTAGGTCTTAGCAAAAAGAATCAAGATGAATTTGTTGAACTACTAAGAATTTTAAAAAAGAAGCGTGTTGCAGTAACTTACATTGATCATCATGATATTGATCCAAAAATAACCAAAGAACTAGAAAAAATTAAAGTTAAAATGATTCATGATATTAATGAATGTACAACAGTTCAAGTTTACAATGCGTTTAAATCAAAACTTTCTGATCATGCACCGTTCATTGCAGCATGTGCTGCTATTACTGATTATATGGAAGATAGACCACTTGGTTCAAAATTACTTCAAATCTATGATCGACAATTTGCTTTGATCAATGCAACCGTGCTAACTTACAATATAGTTGGTCACCAAAAAGATCCTGATTACTTATTGTATTTGGTGGAAGAATTAGCTGATTCAAAATTTCCACACGAAATTCCAAATACATTTGAATTTGCACAAATTCAAGTTGAAAAATTAGCATTAATTATTGCCAAAGTAAAACAAGGAATGAAAACAATGAAAAATATTGGATATATGGAAATTATGGATTCTGGAGCAAGTGGTGCGGTTAATTTTGTTTTAGGATTGTCTGGAAAAGATGTTGGTGTTGCATACAAAGAACGAGTTGATCATGGAATCTATGCAGTTTCTGTAAGAGGTTCACGATCTTGTAAAATTCATTTGGGTAAAATTGTTAATCTTCTTGCGACTGAACTTGGTGGTTCAGGTGGAGGACATGATAAAGCATGTGGTGCAGTTATCCCAAAACCAAAAATTCAAACTTTCCTCAAAGAATTCAACAAGAAACTAAATTAGATGACTTAGAAATTCTATTATCTTATTTCTACAATAGCATCAATTTCTGTCATTGAATTTAATGGTAAACTTGAAACTCCTACTGCAATTCTTGTATGTTTACCACTATCTCCAAATATCTCATACAGTAAATCTGATGCAGCATTGATTACTTTTGGATGCTGTGTAAATTCTGGCACAGAATTCACAAATCCTGATAATCTCACGATTCTAGAAATTTTTTCCAAACTTCCTAATTCCTTTTTGAGTTGAGCTAATATGTTTATCACACAAATTCTTGCAGATTTCTGAGCAGTTTCTATATTTGCATCTGAAACTTTTCCTGTAAATGATACTTTGCCCTCTTCCATTGGTATTTGACCTGAAACAAATACTAAGTTGCCTGATTTTACAACTGGAACATATGATCCTGCTGGATTTGGTGGAATTGGAAGATTAATCCCAATGGATTTAATTTTTTCTTCAATCATATGTTTGTGAGTATTTCTAATGTGATTTTAATTTTTACTTATTTTGATGAGTACCTTTTCGCCTTTGTTTGAATTACTTTGATACACTGTTCTTGTTTTGTAACCTTGTTTTTGGAGACATCCGTCTAAAAGGTATGCCCAAGGCAATGAATGACCGCTGTTTAATCTTGATTCTATTGTTATGTTTTTTGTATTTGCATCAAAATTCACATGCCCTGAACACTTGATTTGAAGTGCTGCATCCATTATCTCAATTATTTCATCAAGTGATTTGCTTTTCAAATTAATTCCATTTTTTTCAAGTAACTTGAGCATGTCAAAATCTGGCTTTTTTGATACTAGTGATGAATTTAGAATATGCATCAATCCATACTCGTTTATAATTCT
>DATIFS010000010.1:0-12900 GCA_035455105.1 Nitrosarchaeum sp. | reverse complement strand
GAATGTGTAGAATCAAAAGGAATTCCAAATACTGTTGCTACAGGCTCAGAATCACTAGACGAGGAAGTGATCATTGGATTTCTGTTCATGTATAAATCTAGAAAACTCATTTTTACACCATCGATTGATTTTGACTATTTCCCTATATACCATTACTTTTTTATGCCTAATCTACAGTAAAAGCGAAAACTTTACTGATAGGCATGATAAAAAATGTATTTATTCTAAAAATGTGTGATTGTGAATAATTCGAATAAATAAAACTGGATTAATTATGCGTGTGAAGCAGATCAGTTATACCATCAATTGAGGTCTACTTGAAAGATATTTTGGAAGATTTAATCCTGTGAACGGTTTATCTTTTGTTTGCTCATGTATTTCATTAATAAAAGCATCAAAAGTCAATTCTCTAACATCTCCTGTTTGTCTATCTCGGATACTCAGATTTTCAGAATTTGCTTCTTTTTCTCCAAGAACTAGAGTATAACGAATCCAGTCTTTTTCTGCATCACGGATTCTTTTTCCTATACTCTCATTTCTGTCATCAATATCAACTCGAATATTATAAGAGGATAATTTATTAGCTAAAGCATCACAAATATCAGAAAATTCTTCTTTGAGAGGGATAACACGAACTTGTGTAGGTGCAAGCCATAGAGGAAATTGGGGTTTTCGTCCTTCTTTGATTTCTTGTGCTGCCTTTTCTAGTAGTACATAGATGATTCTTTCAATTGCACCACTTGGAGAGTTGTGCAAAATTATTGGATGTTTACGAGTATTGTGTTCATCAACAAATTCAATTCCATAACGATTTCCATTTTCAACGTCTATTTGATCAGTTGAGAGTGCAGATGCTTTTCCCATACTATCAACAAAATTAAACTCCCATTTTAAAACAAAATAGAAAAATTTTTCTTTCCACATTTCAACTAGTACAGGTCTACCATGTTTCTTTACTAATTCTTCAATTGAAGACTTGTTTTCATTATAGAAATCTTCAGTGAATCTAATTGCCATTTCATAATCAGAATCCACAATGCCCAATTCTTTTAAGACATTACGTGATAAATCAAATCTAATTTTGATTTCTTGAATAGCTTGTTCAACATCTTTGCAAAATGCATGACAGTCAGGCATTGTGAATGCTCGTAATCGTCTCAATCCTACTAGTTCACCAGACTGTTCACGTCTGAAACTGTAACGAGTTAGTTCGTATAATTTGTAGGGTAAATTTTTGTATGACATCTGATATTCATTTGCCATCAAGAACTGACCAAAACATGCAGCAAATCTCAAAAACAGTTTTTTTCCTTCTGAATCAATATTGTATTGTCTTGCAGGAAATCTATTGAAGTAACTAACCATGCTAGGATGATGAGAATCATACATGATTGGAGTTTCAACTTCATATCCACCATATTCTTTGACTCTATCAGTAACATATCGTTCAATAAGAGATTTGATCAAACGGCCGTTTGGGAAAAATCTCATGTTTCCAGAATCAGAAGCTGGTTCATAGTCTGCAATTCCCATTTTTTTCATCAATGCAACATGTGGTGGAGGTTCATCGACAGCTCTCTTTTTTGCAGATTCGTATTTTGCAAGTATTTCGAGTTTTGGGTATTTTGAGAAATCAAAATCTCCAATATTACTAAGGACACCATCAGGAGAAAGTATTTTCCAATAAGATGTAATTTTCGATTCACTTTTTAGGGCATCAGAAGTCATTTCTTTTTCTTCAGTGATTTTTTCTCCAGTGCTTTCTTTAGTTACAACTTTGGAGCTTTCTGCAAGCGGGTGACCCTTTACTTGAATCTGGTATGATTTTGTCCAACCAAATGGAGAGTGTGATACGTCTAACTCAGATGCAGATGATTCCATTTCTTTAAGTAATGATAATGCAATTGAAGGCGATGCTAAATTTGAGCTAAGATGAGCATATGGATATAGCAGTAATTTTTTACAACCAATTTTAGTCATAGAGTTTTTTATTTGGGATATTGCGTTTTGTGCAACAGATGAATCATCTCCATTTTCAATTGCCACAAACGCTACTACAACCTCTTCCAATCTTTTAGTTTCAGGGGTGATTTCTTCAGCACTTTTGATCTCCTTTTTTGTAGGAGTGTATTCTATGCTGTCACAGTGTAGTTGTAATATACGCACATAATCACACTCCATAGTTTTACTTTAATACGTTTTGAAGTATCAAAGGAGAGTAATTAAAGTACGCAGGCATCTTTAATGTAGTTTGATCTGCAGAAATATGTCAGATTATTTTGAAAGAGTAGAAAAGCCGTAAGGTAAAATCAAGACTGTAATGTGATTGGATTTCCCCAATTGATTTTACCCCACATTCGTTCATGAAAATAGTAAATTATAGTAGCTGCGACATTGAAAACAAATGTGATCATAGAAGTTTGGTAAATATCATCAGTGAACGCCCAGAGCAAAATAAATAACAATAGAGTGATAGAACCACGATAAACGGCAGTTTTTACCAGAGTTCGTTTTTTACTCTCCATTAATCAGATTGAAACATACGACATAATCAGGAAAGAGGTGTAGAATTACAGCACCGTCAACCTTTTAAGATCAAATTAAAGGCCAGGAAGATTTAGCAGTCTAAAAATGACTTTTTAAAATATAAGGAGTGAAGGATAAATCATCGTAATTCTTTGTCAATCCCATTCATATATTGAAAAAGAAAATTCTTCTTTTGCATCTTTTTTGACTATGATTTTTTCCAAAATAATTCTATGAATCAGATTTGCATTAGTCACAATTCCTAAGCCTTTTAGAGCGTCTTTTTTTGAAGACATTTCTTCTCCAAGAATTTTAATGACGGTGTCTGAAAGACCAGAAAGATCTTTTTTGGCATGCGTTGTCTTGTGTAAGAAAAATACAATATTGACAGATAATGGCTTTTCAGCGCATCTTTTTCTTACATTTTCAACATTCTTTCCTAGTTTGGTAAGAATTGATTCACGAATCAACAATTTAGTTTCTTTTGATTTTTTCCCTGCTGAAGCAGGAATAACGCCTATTACTTTGATATTTTGTAGTAAAACATCTCCTTTCATGATATTGTTAAAATTAAGATGAATTTAATCCGGGATCATAATAAAATATGAGTGAAAAGTTTATTTTTTGAATTATTTGAGAAAACAACAATACAACATGTAATTTTTAACAGGGCAATAGGCACATCACATCATACTAATGAAAAGATAAAATCAAGAAGGTTGTTTTGCGATCCTATCACGTAATGTAATAACTGAACGTAAAATCAATCCAGATATACCAAGATTTGATTTAAGAAAATTGGCAGTACGATAAAGCGAATTTTCTCCACGGTATCCTTCATCATAAATCATTTCAACTGAGCCCTTGTCTGTTTCTACAAATGATGTGATCAGTGAATAGGGCCCCAACACAACATCTGTTTTTTCTATATAAAGTCGAAGTTCAACTTTACTGACTGAAAATTCTTGTTCTACAAAATTACCTGATGAAAATAAGACCTCAACGCTGTCAGGCACACGGTTTATTCTTTGAGGGTTGTGTAGATCAACAATATTCATTGTGTTATGGGTAATCCATTCCTACATAAGAGATATTGGTATAATAGAATCCCTTAGACCAATTTTTTATGCCTCCAATTAGATAAAATGCATTAATGTTGTGAGAACGTAAAGCAATAACCATCTTTTTTGATTGTTCTTCATCATTACTTATCAGAACTATTTTTGAGGACTTTTTTGATATGTCTATGAGATGCTTTTCATCGAATTGAATCAAAGTTGATTTTTTGATATGTCCTTTTGCAAAGTCTTCTTTTTTTCTCAAATCATAGACAATGAGACTATTGTTTTGACAAATCAAATCAAACAGTTCAATTTCAGTTAATCCAAATAACATATCAGAGTTGTTCATTTGATCTTAACTAATGATTAAAGATTCAGAGTTTAAAGTTTAGTTAGACAGTATTTTAAGACATCAGCATAAACAAGCAAGTGAAAAGCCATCATAATAATACAAATAAAGATTAATGTTAGATCGCATCATTATGAGAATACATGACACAAGATTAATCTGTAGTAAGTCTGAATTCAGAATAATTGGCGCAAGAAAACAACCTTACAGATTATTTGAGTAAAAAAGTATCACAATATTATAGATCTAATGTTCTAATGTTATCAGAACATGTGAAAATTACAGAAGCATGTACAATATTAAAAAAGAAGGATCAGGATGAAATCATAGTAATTGATGATTCGTATAATCCGTTAGGGATAGTTACAGATGAAGATATCTTAACAAAATTAAGTGAGTCTTTGGTTAATCCACTAAAAACTACATTGGGAGACATCATGGTATTTCCTTTGATTTCCATCGGAGAGGATCATTTTCTTTCAGAAGCTCTAGAAATAATGCGTGAAAAAAAAATTAGAAAGATAGCAGTAATATCAAAAAGTAATTTAGTTGTCGGCATACTTTATCTAGATACAATAGTAAATCTTGTAAAAAAATCACTTGTAAAAAAACAAAAACAATCCACACTCTGGGGAGTTATTTGGAATCTTGGTGTTGTAACACAATTCACAGGAGTTTTGATGTTTATCCCTGGGATTATTGCAACTTTGCTAAATGATCCAATAGTGGCAACAGGAATTTATGTAATGTCGGTTTTACTCATCGTTTCTGGTTTTTTCATGAATTCTTATGGGGAAAAGCAGCCTATTTCGTTAAGAGGAACTGCAATTTTGGTTTTTGCAAGTTTCATGATTTTGGTGTTATTTGGCATGATACCACAGCTTTTTGTAGTGCATTTTGAATCCAGTGATCCTGTAAAATTATTCGCGGATTCATTTTTTGAAAGCTCAGCTGGGTTCACGACTGGGGGATTCTCATTAGTGGAGCATCCAGAAGACTTGCCAAGAAGTTTTACATTTTATCGTGGTTATGCACAATTTGTTGGGGGTCTGAGCTTTATCTACTTGATTGTAACTGTGTTTTATCCTGAAAAGAGAGTCAAAACAATGCAGGGATTTATTTCAGGAAATGTTCCACATTTAAAAGAATTATTTTCAATAATTACAATTATTTTTTCGATTTATGCTGTAATAATTGCATTACTCTTATTTTATTTTGGTGGTGGAGAAATATTAGATGATTTCGCTCTTGCATTTAGTGCGTTATCTACTGGAGGAACAAGTCCTGATTCTAAAATATTTGATGGGTTTTCAACACCTGAGTATATTGTATTAATGGCTGGAATGATACTTGGGGCACTTCCATTTGGTTTTCATTATGCATTTGTTAGAACAAAATTTCTTTCAATTAATTTAACAAAAGAAGTTGTAGTTTATCTAATTCTTTTAGTGATTTTTTGTTTCATATTCATATTAGCAATGGATGAAAGTTGGTTAGACAGTATATTCAACATGGTTTCAGCTAGCACAACCACTGGGTTTGCCACAATAAGTATGGAGAATTTGAATCCAGTGGCATACATAGTTACTATTATTGCTATGATAATAGGTGGATGTGGATTCTCCACAGCGGGAGGAATAAAGATTTTCAGATTTATGCAGTTAGCTAAATTACGATATATTTTGGATAGAAAATCTGTAAAAATGTCTGAATCAGATAAAAAAGACATTGTAGTTGGATTGATAATATTAGCAGGATTACTAATCATGCCATTATTAGTTGCAACATACATGTATTCTATAGGATATGATTTTCAAAATGCATTTTTTGATGGGGTCTCTGCAATAACGACCACAGGGCACTGGGCAGGAACAGTTAGTGCTGCACTTAATCCCTTTATAACAATGATTTTTGGATTTTTAATGATTCTTGGAAGAACAGAAATAATTTTACTAGTATATCTGTTTGTGCCAAAACTCATGAAATAATTCTATTTCAGCATAAATTGATTTAATTCATAGAAATTTTTAGAATTAATTTTACAAATAATCTTTAGATTAAACATTTAGAAAAAACGTACGAGTGAATCACATTGGATGTTCTTTTTCACGTTTTGGTTTTGAGTGTGCTTTTATCATATGTTTTTTTGTTCTTTCTGGATCAGAAAATTCCATATCACAGATTCTACATTTGTTTGAAAATTCATTGTCTTTTTTGAAGACATTTTTTAGCAAACTCTTCCCAAAGGGCAATTTTGATTTCATGTTGAATTATGAGATCAAACATTATAATGCGTTACTTAACATTGTTAATTAAAGAATTATCCACAATAGTTAAACTAGCATTAACGGTAATGGCAATATTGACAGACTCCAAAAAATATAGAGATAGGATATACATTGTAAAAGACATCATTCTCACTCTTTCAGAATATGGTCAACTCAATCAAACATCATTGTTTAGTTTTTGTGGATTAAACATTACAAAACATAAAGAAATTTTAGATAATTTAGAAAAGAATGAAATCATACAGAGGATGGAAGAAGCTGATGGAAAGAGGACTGTCACAATTTTTAAAGTTACAAACAAGGGGATGAATTTTTGTCATGAGATAATCGAACCATATGAAAAATTATTCCCAAGAAAAGACACTTCAAATTTAAAGTTTTAAAATTCTATTCTTCATCTAATTTATATTCTGATGAAATAAGTTTATCCAAGTCTTCACGTTTTTTCAAATAATTAGAATATCGTTTGTTCCAAGAGCTAAGAGAACGGAATTGCTGCAGACCAGTAATTAACCAAATACCAGAAGTAACTAAAACCACAGTTATCAGAACAATCAGGATAAATCCAAATTCATTTTCGTTTTCTAATATATTTAGGAATTTAGGATGCGTAGTCAAATACAAAGACAACACTATTGCTAAAGGAGCTAAGAAAATAGCAGATAGGGAAACTCCAAGCATCAATCCTCTAAGATGTTGAATTTTTTCAATAAAAACATCCATGGATCTTAGGATGTCATTTTGGTTATCTTTCAAATATCCTCACCGTATGAACATTCAAGTCATACTCATTGATATATTTCTGATTAATTAATGAAGTGTTAAAACTTCCCAAAATATTCATCCTTGTTGAACAATCTGTTTTATGTAGTATTTAGTGAATACTTAACATTGTTAATTCAGTTTTATTAAAAATAATGCAGATACAACATTATGAATAAAAAGAAAAAGGTTGAAGAAAATATTACAAACAAAAGAAATGAAGATTGGCGGGGATTAGAAAGTCATGAGTCAGATAGGAATCAGTCCTCATAGATATGGCATATCATTGTAATGGAATATGTGTATTACATAAGACAACAAAAGTATCTACATCAAAAAAATATACGAGTGGCCAAAAAAGATGCTCTCTGTGTTCAATTTTTATCGAAACGATAAAGATCAGATGTCCTTGTTGTAATGCACTTCTTAGAAGAAAATCAAGGTCAAACAAAAATCGTAAAAATTAGAAATAATATAACAAATTTACAATAATTATTTTTTGTTGAATTCAGACAGATTTTTTGAATAGTAATCCAACATAGAGGTTATAGATTTGTCAATGGATTCAATTGTTGAGACTCTAAATTCAATATAATCTTCAACAAATTTTGAATTTAATTCTATTTGAATCAAAGTTAAATTTTTAATAAAATTCCAATAATCAACAATTTCTTGCATTACAGTATGATCAATCCCAAGTTTGTCAAAAAACTGTTTTTCAGATATTCTACAAGTTCCAAAAATAGTATTAAACGAATGTAGATATTTTGTAAATAAATCAGAATAGCCTTGCAAGTAAATCGGAACTTGATATTCCATTTTCTGGAGAATTTCAGAGATGTTATTTTGTGATAAATCACAAATAGAAATCTTTGCGGATTTTTCAATTTTTGTATCGATTTTTAATGCTGGTTGTTCTTTAGTAGACATATGAACACATCATGTAAACAATACATGAATTTAAGCAATGATTACCAATGTTAATTTAACTTTGTCATTTAAATTTTCATAAATTTTTTAAGAATTAAATATTGAACGGGTTAAGAAAAAGGATATTTTAAAAGATAAATCATGTATTCAAAAACACATGTTCTTTAAAATAAGAAAATCAAAACCAAATAGCATTTTGGAGAAAACAGAACGTGAAATAAAATTGAAAAAAGATGTCTTAGACAGCATCTTGTCATATTGCAAAATAAAGCATCCAAATGAAGGAATTTTAATTCTACGTGGCAAATCAAAAAAAGGCAATATCCTAATTGATGGATTAATCATACCACCTTTTGCTTTTAATGCACATTCGTCTTCAGGATTTCCATACTATATGTTACCAGCAGATATGAGTTATGTTGGAACCGTTCATTCTCATCCAAGCGGTAATGCAATGCCATCAGTAACTGATTTGAACAATTTTTTTCAATTGATTTCTTTAATCGTAGGATTTCCTTACGAAGATAAAGATATTTTTGCTTGGGATAGTAATGGAAATGCGGTAAAATTAACCATAGTTTAAAAAACTTTTAAACAAAATGACTACTCGATAGTATGATTTTTGTGTACTAATTCAAATTCACAAGTATTATTTACAGTAAAATTTTGTTTACAGATATGGACCCACATAAATTTCACGGTAAAGATATCCCACATATCAAACTTGATCCAAAGATGACAATAGAAGAACTTGTGGATGTTTTTGCCAGTTCTGGGTATAATGGAAGACAGTTAGGAGATGCTGCAAAACTATACGCAAAGATGATAAAAGAAGATGCAACAATATGCCTTACTGTTTCAGGTGCAATGACACCAGTAGGATTTGGAGGCATTATCAAAACTTTGATTGAACGTGGTTTTGTAGACTGGATTATTACAACTGGAGCCAATGTTTATCATGAAGATCATTTTGCATGGGGACTACCAGTCAAACAAGGAAGTTTTGATGTGGACGATATGAAATTATATGAAAACGAGATTGTACGAATTAGAGACGTATACATAAAATTCCATGAAACATTAGAAGCTGAGGATCACATCATACAAAAAATGTTTGCAAAAGAGTTTACAGAAAAGCCGTTTACAACTGCCGAATTTTGTAATTTAATGGGTAAAATTAGTAAAGAGAAATCAAAACATCCGGAAAAAAGCTTTATCACTACCGCATATGATTATGACGTTCCAGTGTATATTTCCACCATTAAGGATTCATCATTAGCATTAAACTTGGCAGTGCACAGACTACACGGTAAAGTATACAGTCTAGATTTTGTAAAGGAGATAATTGAACAAGCATCGATTTTATACAATTCAAGAAAATCAGGCATATTGGAGCTTGGTGGAGGAGTTCCAAAAAATACAGCCCAACAAACAGGTCCTATGTTAGACCAAATACTTCAGAGAAATGATGGTGGACAAGACTATGTAATACAAATCACAGATGCACGACCAGATACAGGTGGCTTGTCAGGGGCAACACTGCAAGAAGGAAAAAGTTGGGGCAAAGTACAAGATGCACATCACGATATGATTACAGTTTATGCAGACGCAACGATCGCTTTTCCAATTCTTGCATTGTATGTACTTAGTAATCAAAATCCAAGAAAACCAAAAAGACTATACAAGAAATTAGGGACATATTATGAAAAACTACAAAAGGATTATTTGAAAACGTCGAATAAAAAAACAAAAACAAGAAAAAATAAGAAAAATTAAAACTTGTCAAAACGAGCACGTTCTAAGTCTCGATCATCTTTAGATTCTTTTTTCCATTCTTTGTAGTGTTCCTTACATAGGACACTTTTTTTGCCTACAGAACTTACACGTAATCCGGCATTTTCTACTTTGGTGGTGTTTAATGAACGAGCTCCCTCTTTGTCGCAGCCATCAACATTACACTTAGCACCTTTTGAAACAATACCCATGATTATAGGTAAAACTAGATGATATTTATATTTGAAAATTTATCGACCGAATCAATCCAGTGTTGTTATTTATGAATATGATAAGAGTGAGATTATACATCGTTTATAAGAGGATTATTTTTTTCTGAATTCATGGGTGGAACAAAAAAAGTAACTCCAGCAAAACAGGATAAAGCTCAAGGAACAAAAGATGCAAAGGATTCAAAAAAGAGCAGAAAAGACAAGGGTGAGAGCGGTCCACGTAAAGCAGAAGTCACAGTAATGGTAAATGAAAAAGAAGCAATAAAAATAATTCAAAATTCAAAAGTTGTAACAGTACATGATCTTGCAAGACAAACAGGAGTTAAAGTTTCAGCTGCAAATGCATTTTTATCAGAATCAGCAAAGAAAGGAATTATTAAAAAAGTTGGTGGATATAGTGGACATTACATCTATCAAGCAGTTTCTTCATAGAGACAAAACACATCACCAGATTTAACATCTTTTAGGGCATCAATATTTTCCAGTATTTTTCCAATAGGAGTCATTATTTTTCCAGATGAAACATCCTCGATGAAAAAACAAATACCTCCAACAGAAGATAGAAATGCAATATCTCCTTTTTTGAATTCTTTTGTAGATCTTTCACTTCCAGAATCAACCAATGTCTCAAAGTATGCAATGTTTGATCCTAGAAAGTGAGCATGTCCTTCTAGAGGCAAAGATCTCATTATTGTACCAACTGTTCGTGGGGATAAATGCCGTTTTAGATCACAATGAATCTTTACTTTACCATTGATTTCTAGGATTATCTGTTTTCTTGAGACGGATGGTGAGCTCAATTCGTATTTTAAAATTATTGGAATATATAACGCTTTGAAAGAAATTGGGTACTTGTCGGATTCTAATGAAGCTGAAGTAATTGTGGAAGAGCCAGAAGAGTATGTAGAGCCTCAAGAAATAGAGGAAATTTTTGAGGGAGATGTGGAAGTAAATACCGGATTAAACAAAGCATTGGACACGTATCGAAAATTAATTGAAAAAAATGAGGGTCTAGAACCATTAACTGAAAAACAACAAGAAGCACTTGAAAAAAGAATTAAAGAAATTGAAGAACGTGAAGTTGTAGAAACAATTGAAGAACATGAACCAACAGAGATTCCATGTGAAAAGGGTAAAATAACAATTGGACCACCTACATTAACAAGATTTGAGAAAGCAAGAATTATGGGTGCAAGAGCATTACAATTATCTTTAGGGGCACCTCCATTCATTGCAATTCCAAAAACTGCAAGAATATCATTAGACATTGCAATGGAGGAATTAGAGCAAAGAGTAATCCCAATCACAATTAGAAGAGTGCTTCCAAATGGGGATTATCAAAATATTCCAATAGATTACTTTGATTAAGTGAATCAATCGTCGATAAAACTTAATAGAACACAAAATTGCAAATTATTGAATAATGCTAATGGAGGATATTAAAAAACAGGATCACAGGCAGACTGAATCTGAAGATACCGTTTTTAACATTAGATACGATCCAGTTATGCAATCAGCTATAGAGATCCTGCCAATATTAGGAAATAAAAAGAAAGTAATTCTAAGAGCAGTAGGAGATTCAATTCCAAATGCAGTTGCAGTTGCAAATATCATAACAGAAAAAATGTTACATGGTAATTCCAAAATTCAAAAAATAAAACTAGATACAGAAGCTGCTGCAGGAATTGGAAGAATGACTTCAAATATAGAAATTATTTTAATAAAAATTTAGTAAACGCTACCAGGGCCTTTTAAGAGCATGTTTTCACATTCTTTGCAGACTTTTTCATCAATGTCTGATTCAAGATTATGGTGAATTTCACAAATCAACAAGCTTGATTTAATATAATTACAAAGACCGATAAATTTGGAAAGACTAGATGGAGTATAAGCCATATCAGATGAAAGATTATCAGTCAGTTCATTGATTAGAGTAGAAACTTGTTTTTCTGCTAAAAGTTTTGCAATCAAAGAAGGATCACCACGAGTTCCACGGATATAATTACTGACAGCTGCTTGTGTAACACCCAACATTTTTGAAATTTCATCCTCACGAATACTATGATCTTCTGCTAGTTTTTTTGCAAGAATCGCTCTTAATGCAGGAATCAAGGTTTTTGATTCAATTTCTGCTGGAAGTAACATTAACCCACAAAGTTCGAACAGGGGATTTAAAGTTTGCAATGTATGAAATATCATTAATTGTGAATTACACTAGTCATTAGGCTAACCTATTTTAGTTTCAAAAATATGATTGTGTTATTGGAAGATATTTCTAAAAAATTATATCAAATGTTAAAAGAATCATGTGAATCATGTAAATCAAATACCATAGCATTGTCAGGAGGATTAGACAGCACGATAATAGCATATTTACTAAAAGAAAGAAATCCTAATGCAGTTGCAATCATAGCAAAAGATTTTGTTGCAAGTGATCTCGCATATTGCCAAAGAGTTTCAAAGGAATTTGGCATATCATTGACAATCAATCAGGTAACCACAACAGACATACTAAGCGCAATAGAAGATACAATAAAGATACTGAAGAATTTCAACGATATAGAAATCAGAAACAACATAGTAATGTACATGGCAATAAAGTGGGCAAAAGAACAAAACAGCACAGGCATAATTACAGGCGATGGTGCAGATGAATTATTTGCAGGGTATAATTTTCTGATCAATACTCCTGAAGACAAATTAGAAAAAGAGATCCAAAGGGTATGTTCAGCAATGCATTTTCCAACTCAAAAAATAGGTAAGGTGTTTGGAATTACAGTTGAATCACCATTTCTAAATGAAAAAATAATAGAATTTTCAAAGACAGTTCCATCAGAGATCAAAGTAAGAAGTGAAAATGGAAAAAGATATGGAAAATGGATTCTTCGTAAAGCATTTGAGAAAAACATACCTATGCAAATTGTTTGGAGAGAAAAATCACCTATGCAAGACGGTTCTGGAACTGTTGGGATCTCAAA
>DATIFS010000009.1:0-4917 GCA_035455105.1 Nitrosarchaeum sp. | reverse complement strand
CTATGCATGATATGGGTCTTGCAACGATTATCAACCCCATAAACAAAGATGCCACTGGAAAACCACTTTCTGCATCAATGAAAAGCACTATTGAGAGGCTAAGAACATGGGATAATAGAAGTCAGGTTCATGAGCCAGTTGACAGAAATTTCAGGCAGGCATTTAGCGAATTAAATAGATTAAAAGATAAATTAGCAATTTCTGACGCTGTTATTGAAAAGGCAGCCTACATTTACAGAAAAGCATTAGACAAGGGTCTTGTAAGAGGTCGTTCTATTTCTGCTCTAATGGCGTCTGCTCTTTATGCAGCTTGTCGTGATACTGAAACACCACGAAATCTCAAAGACGTAGAACAAGCAGCCAATATTAAGAGAAAAGACATTGCAAGATGTTACAGATTATTAATTAAAGAACTAGATCTGAAGATGCCCGTAACTGATTCAATTCAATGTGTTGCAAGAATTGCGAGCAGAATTGGAATTGCAGAAAAAACTAAAAGATATGCAGTTAATGTACTTAAACAAGCACAAGAAAATGAGGTTTCTGCGGGTAAAGATCCTATGGGTTTAGCTGCAGCAGCACTGTATCTATCATGTGTCAAAAATGGAGAAGATAAAACACAAAGAGATATTGCAGAAGCAGCTAATGTAACTGAGGTAACAATTAGAAATCGCTACAAAGGACTTAGAGACTCTCTAGATCTTTAATATTCAAAAATTTGTCTATTTTTATCTAGTTACAAATTGAGAACAAATTTGAACTACTAACGTCATAAGAAAAATATTAAATCAAAAGAAAACCATTCAAATACTTTCTAACGTAAACTCTTTAAGACCTATCTAACAAATTTCAAATTATGAAGCCTTTTGTTTTATGGATGACTGGTTTACCATGTTCGGGTAAAACAACAATTGTAAAAGAACTCCAAAAAGATATTCCAAATTTAGCAATGCTTGATGGAGATGAATTAAGAGAATGGTTTTCACCAAAAGACTTTTCCAAAGCAGGAAGAGATGAGCATAACAAAAGAGTGGCTCATCTGGCAAAATTGTTACTAAAGCATGGAGTCCCATCTGCAGTTTCTCTAGTTTCTCCATATAAAGAAAATAGAGATAATGCAAGAGAGATAATTAATTCAGGAGATCAATTTGCTGAATGTTACATTAAATGCTCAGTTGAAAAATGTGAACAAAGAGATGTCAAAGGAATGTATGCCAAAGCAAGAAAAGGTGAAATCAAGGGATTTACAGGAATTGATGATCCATATGATGCCCCTCAAAATCCGGATTTGTTAGTTGACACAGAACATGAATCCCTAATAGACAGTGCCAAAAAGGTAAAGGAATTTCTCAAAAAAAGAAATTTAATCTAATTTTTTAAATTCTTTAACTATTTTATCATGAATTAATCCATTAGTAACTAAAATTCCATTTTGATGGTTTAGTATTTTATTATTATATGTAATATCATTACCTGACATATCAGTCATTTTTCCGCCTGCCTCAGAAATTAAACAATATGATGCCGCTGAATCCCATTCTTTCATCTTGTTCGTTGTAGTAATGTAAGCTTCAGCTTCTCCCGAACTAATTTTTCCTACTTTTAATGAACTACCTATACTAGTAAACTCTTTAATTCCTAATTTTTTGATAAATTTTTTTTCTTTTTCTGAAAGATGATGTCTGGAACCAACTACTTTACATTTCGAAAGTTCTGATACTTTTGTAACTGCTATCTCCTTCCATTTACCTTTTGAAAATCTAAAGGCGCCACACCCTTTTTGTGCTGCAAAAATAATTTTTTCTGTAGGCCAACCAATAACTCCTATGATGGGTTTTTTATTTTTTATAAGTGCAATCATTACAGTAAATTCTCCTGTTTTATCTATAAAATCTGAAGTACCATCAAGAGGATCTACTATCCAAATAATCTCTTCTGATAATCTCTTTTGATCATCTTTATCTTCTTCGGATAAAATTTTATGATTAGTTTTTGATAAAATATTTTTAATAATCTCATTACTTTTTAGATCAGCTTCAGTAATTGGCGAATCATCACTTTTTGTAAAAGTTTCGTATTTACTTTCATAAATCTCTAAAATTGAATTTCCTGCTTCATAAACAGCTTCAATAGCCAGATCTAATTCTGGCATTTTATCTAAAATTGGAATATTTTTCAATGGTATTACCTAGGTTGTTAACTCTGGTTTTAATGTCCAGACAACTCCTAAGACAATAAATGGTATTGACATTACTCCTATTATTGTAAGTATGATATTGAATTGAGATTCAGACACTTGCGGATTATTTACTATCCAAGGTAATGGTAATGTAACGACTACCCAAATCGCTCCTAATAGAATTATTAATTTGGCCTTTTTTTTCCTATCTGTAATCATTATTTTCAGTGTCATTTTAGCAGTATTAAATCCATATGATTTTACTTGGTTGATTCTCCCCCATCAACTGCAAGTATTGCCCCTGTTGTCCATGCAGCATCATCTGAAACAAAATATAAAATTGCTTTAGCTACCTCATCTGGCTGACCCATTCTGCCTATAGGATGTTCATTATTTACAAACTCTCTATCTTTTTCAGTTTTTAAAAATGGTTTTGTCATATCTGTATCAACAACACCTGGACAAACACAATTGACTCTAATTTTGTCCTTTGCATATTCTAACGCCCAGCATTTTGTAAGAATAATTAATCCAGCTTTTGTTGCTGAGTATGCATCTGCATTAAATCCTTGATATGCTTTTAATCCAGCATCTGAAGAAACATTAACTATTGTTCCAGAAGTTTTTTGTAAATGAGGTATTGCTGCTTTTGTAAATCTAAACTGCCCCGTGAGATTTACATCTAAAACTTCATTCCATTCAATTTCATCAATTTTATGTAATTGTTTTATTTTTGGAAGAATTCCTGCATTATTTATTAGAATATCTAATTTGCCAAATTTCTTAATAGTTTGCTCTATAACTTTTTTCACATCATTTTCATTTCTTATATCAGCTGTTATTCCTACTGAATTTGGGATCTGATTCACTGCATTTTCTAATCGCTTTGAATCCTTTGCTGTTATGACTACATTTGCACCATTTTTAGCAAATATTTTAGCAGTGGAAAATCCAATTCCCCTACTTCCACCAGTTATGATGGCAACTTTTCCAGATAACTTCAATATCTTTTTGAATAAATTTCGTAATTTATAGCTCTTTAAGCTATGTAGAGGATTCTTCCCATTTTAAAAATTTATTAATGAATTTAAAAATTATTTTACAATCTCTTAAAACCTAATTTTCTAAAATAAGTTGATTACTATTTGTATTAAAATTGGATAAATCAAAACAGGAGTTTATCATCATACTTTGTTTCGCTAAATTTTCTGATTATCTTATTTTCTAACTTTCTAAAAATTAATAGTGAATTTTTTTATAAAATTATTTAAAATATTATAATATTTCATATTAAATCTTAAATAGTTGAAGTAACTACAATAAATAATGCCGAAGGATATAATTCCTATCGACTAAAATAGCGTTGCCCCGCAGAACGAAAAAGGCATACAGGCGTCTTAACGACCTGATCACGAGAGGAAATCTCTCAAAGTTCTGCAATACAGGGGTAAACGCCTTTAATTTCTAATAATATCAACTGATACTGAACCTAATTCATTTCCATTTGGGTTAATCTCAATGATCATTGTTTGTTGGTTGGGAATTGAAAATTCTTTTTGTCCATCATAATCCCATGTGTAATATTCTGAAACTCCAGTTTTATGTAGAGTTCCTTTTAACTTAAAATTTTCAGAAAAATCATAGTTTTTTCCTTTTAATACAATAGTAAGTAATTGAGGACTATCACCATTAGGAACAAATTTGAACAAATAACTTCCATTGTCTGTAGTAAATGTATTTGAATAAATTCCATTTTTATATAAATTAGGATCTGCTAAAGTAACATGGAAAACTATATTGCTATTTTTATCATCATTATGATTAAACAATAATCCTATTGCAACTATTATCAAAACTATTGAAATAATAATAATTTTTTTATTCATTTCAATTAAATTATTAATTCTATTATAAAAATAAATTTCAATTATAACCCCAAAGCTTCTTTCAAACCTTTGTATCTGTTTCTAATAGTTACTTCTGTAACACCTGCAGCAACTGCTATATCTTTTTGCGTTTTATCCTCTCCATTTTTGACACATGATAGATACAGTGCTGCTGCAGCTAAACCCATAGGATCTTTACCTGCAGAAAGTTCAATTTTAGTAGCCTGATCCAAAATCTCAATTGCCTTCCTTTTTGTCTTCTCTGATAATCCCGCAATACTAGATATTCTTGAAATACATTTTACAGGATTAACAACTGGCATTTTTAGATCTAATTCTCTTAATAATAATCTGTAACATCTCGCAACATCTTTTCTCTTGATGTTTATTCCATTTGCCACATCTGTCAAAGTTCTAGGAGTTTCAGTATTTCTACATGCAGCATAAAGAGATGCTGCTATAAGACCTGGAATTGAACGACCTCTTACAAGACCCTTGTCTAATGCTTTTCTGTAAATGTAGGCTGTTTTTTCAATAACAGTATCAGATAACGCAAGTTTTGTTTTTAATCTGTCCAATTCGCTAAATGCCTGCCTGAAATTTCTGTCAACTGGCTCATGAACCTGACTTCTATTATCCCATGTTCTTAGCCTCTCAATAGTGCTTTTCATTGATGCAGAAAGTGGTTTTCCAGTGGCATCTTTGTTTATTGGGTTGATAATCGTTGCAAGACCCATATCATGCATAGCCAAAGAAGTTGGCGTGCCTGTTCTAGTTCGATTATCTCCCTCTTCTTTAGAGAATGATCTCCATTCAGGTCCTTCTTGTTCTACCTTATCTGAAGCAACAAAA
>DATIFS010000008.1:0-3304 GCA_035455105.1 Nitrosarchaeum sp. | reverse complement strand
ATCACAGATAATGTAGAGATTATGTTGATTTGCAATGTCAACTAATTTTTTAAGTGATGATTCATTAAATACGACACCTGTAGGATTATTTGGACTAATCAAACAAATTGCTATAGTTTTTGAAGTAATCTTTGATTTAATATCATCAATATCAGGTGTAGAGTTATCCAAATCAACTGCAAATTCTACAGGAATTCCTCCATGAAGTCTAACGTATGAAGCATATGGAGGGTAATATGGACCAGGCAAGAGTACTTCATCACCTTCTTCAACAATTGATGAAATTACCATATCAAGTCCTTCAGAGACACCATTTGTAATTAAAACATCATCAGATGAGATTGACAATCCTTTTGTATTTTCTTTTTTTGCAATTTCAGCTCTAAGTTCTGGAAGACCTTCAGATGCAGAGTAATAATTTTCTCCTCTTCTTATTGCATTAATCATTGCTTCTTTTACATTATCAGGAGGTTGAAAACCAAATTGTACAGGATCACCGATATTAAGATAATCAACTTTCATTCCTTTTTGTTCAACTTTTCTTGCAGCTAAAACAATATCTCTAATTGCATATTCAACGCCAGCTACTTTTTTGGATATTTTCAAAGTATCTAGACAGATATTTAGGCCTGTTAAATTCTTACTTGTTTGGACTCGTTGCACAGTCTGGATAGTGCGAGCGGCTTCGAACCGCTAGGTCGAGGGATCGAAGCCCTCCGAGCCCTCTTAGGTTATTTTATTAATCAAACAATTAACTTACTAGATGAATTGAAGATTCCTCTATTCAAAATTGGTTTAGCATTAAGTGTGATTGGAATGATTTGGATATCGTTTGTTTTTCTACAAGGAGAAAAGATTTCTGAAGAAATTATGTTAAAATCAGCTAATTCTTATGATTTAAAGTTGAATTTTAATGGAAAAGGTGTTGGATACTACAAAGTATTCATACCAGAATTTGCACATGAACAGATATTTATTCAAATTTTAGATAAAAATCAGAACATAATATCAGAAGAGAGTATTCAGACAAAAATGTCTGTAGGATATTTTGATTTTGAAAATGGAAGATATACTGTAAAGATAACAAATCCATCAGAAAAACAAATAGACATGAAAATAGAATTTGGAGATACAAATTCTGAAAATATGATACCTTCAGGTTTAATGATATTGGTAGGTTCAGTAATGATTATTTTTTCATCATATATGAAATTAAAAAATTATAAAATTGAACAGCCGGATGAAAATATTTTATAGATTGGAAGACATTGTATTATGTTACCAAAAATAAAAAATAGATTAAAAATAAGCCAAGTTGTAAAAAATAGCAACGATATGATTGAGAAAGGAAGAAGTACTCGGAGTTTGGTCTTTTCTAGATTTTTTAATATAAAAAATCCACCTAATGCAGATAGAATAAGGCCAAATTCTAGTGGTTGATGTGACCAAGAGATTAAACCATCAATTCCAAAAACATCATGAGAAATAGAATCAGCATAACCTGAAGCTATTTGAATTATTGAGCCGATAAGTATTAAAATAATTCCATTTTTTAAAGAATTTTTTGTAGAGTTTCTAAGTAAAAGTATTGATCCTATAATTGCAGCACTAAAAGTAATTGAGACGCCAGTGTAAACTACAATATGTTGTACACTCCAAAAGAATTCAGGTGCCTTTTGAAGATGAGAAATTGCATCCCAAAAACCTGCAGATACAACTACAAAAGGTCCAATCACTGCAAGAACTGAAACTAGTGATACAAGCGTACTAGTTTTGGTAAGGGATGAATTAGAAAATTTTTGAATTAACTTCATGTTGAGATGACTCTTTTATGGACATATTTGAAGCGTTGTAAATCTATCAAATAAAAAAAATCAACATTGTGAGTAATTTTTAGAATTAACTATATTAGATCAATTGATTCAGAGATGGTATGAGTCCTGGAATAGGGTTAATGAAAAGAAGATTAGAAAAAGAAAAAGAAGCAATTGCCTTAGCTGTTTCAGGTATTGCAAAAAAATACAATATTCAACCAGAGAACATCAAAACATTAGAAACTAAATACGATGATAATTCAGGAGATTGGTATGTTGCTCTTGGATGGGATGAAAAAAAAGCCATCATTCAGATGGATTCAGTATTAGGAATAATAATAGAGATTAAAGAAATTTAGTTTTTCAGATTTCTCTTTAATACATCGTTTATTACTTGAGAAAGACTAACTGCAGAAGTGCTTTCTTTGATCTGCTTTGCTTGTAAGTTACGTAGTTTTTCTATGACATCATCTTCAATCATAACTGTAATTCTTTTGGACATGTAAAATGCCATAATATTATTCATGGTTATAAACTAAAGTTTGTACATAAATTAAGATTTTATGAAAATTTAAGATTTAAACATTTGATTAGCAGAATCATCAATCTACAATAATAAAAATTAGATCACATATCTTGCATTACAAGCATGTTTGATATTACAATTGTTTTCTTTTTTATTAATGCAATAAAGAAATTTAATTATAGAATAACTCCATACAACAATATGACTAAAGCAATTATTCTTGGAGGTTCCAGAGGCATAGGTAAGGCAATTTCAGATTCACTAAAATCAATAGAAATTGATGTTTTTGCAGCATCAAAAAACGATATAGATACATCAGATTTGAATAGTGTAAAGAAGTTTGTTCAGATTCATAATCAAACTGATGTGTTAATTCTCAATACAGGCGGCCCTATAGCCAAAAAATTTGTAGACATTACAGAGGAGGAGTGGAAAAAGTATCACAATCAACTGTTTTTAGGGTTTTGCATAATTTTACAAAATATCAAAGTCAATGATGACGGATATATATTTTTGATCAGTTCCAGCGTAATTAAAGAACCAAATGAAAAGTTGATAATTTCATCTGCATATCGTGCTGCATTTAGTGAAGTCTTTAAAATTTTAAGCAAAGAGTATGCAGGAAAAAATATCAGTTGTATCAATATTGCACCAGGTCCAACTAACACAGATAGAACAAAAGAGCTAATAGAAAATATTGAAGAATATAAAAAAACACTACCAATGAAAAGACTTGGAGAACCAAGCGAGATTGGAAACTTTGTCAAAGCTATAATTCAAAATAAAATAAAATATCTGTCAGGAGTTGTAATTAATTTTGATGGTGCAAATTCAAATTATATTTTTTAAATTTATTTTTTAAATTGAACATTTGGTGAATCAGATTGATTTGGAATTGCAATTAATCCACCCTCACGTAGCTGCTGCAATAATTGCATTACCTCTTTTTCTACTTGATTTCTTT
>DATIFS010000007.1:0-4568 GCA_035455105.1 Nitrosarchaeum sp. | reverse complement strand
TCGAAAATTACCAGTTGTAGAAGATGATCAAGTGATAGGAATTATTACTGCTACAGATCTTGTGAATCAACTTGCCATATCTACAGATGAAGATATTAGAAAAATGTATCACCAATCAGTTATCAAAGTGTATAAACATTACAGTCCTTATAGTTGATTAACCATTTATTATGGCAATCATAAGCGATTTTCCACCAATTAATGCACCAATAGATAATCCCGTGTTTGCTACTAAATTAATTACCAAAGTACCATAATGATGATTATCAAGTAAATTGCTAGAATCAAGTGCAAATGATGACATTGTAGTGAGTGAACCACAAAAACCGATAGCTGCTAAAAGTGAATATCTTCCATCAAGATTCCATTGTTCTGATAAAATCACAAACATTCCTAGAATAAATGCTCCAAGAATGTTTACAACTAAAACATTAAGTGGTAAAGTATTGAATAATAATGGAGATTCTGTAATTTTATATCTTAGAAAAGCTCCAATGACAGATCCTACTGCTAAAAATACAAATTCTAAACCTTTCATTATTTGTTCCTAAATTTTTTGTATTATTTGATATTATTAATGTGATTTAACATGTTTTTATCAGAATTGAGGCTAAAATACAATCTTAATCTAAACATCAAACTTGACTTTTTGTAGATTCTATTATTTTTGTAGGAAAATGACACTAACTGCGATGTGATGGTTATTGGTTTGAATGTGATTTTATTTATGTAATAAAAAATATTATATTAATTATGAGAATGTTTTGAAGAACATGATTTGATTATACAATTGCAGGAATTATTTAGAATGGTTGTTAATCGTAGGCATTTTTGATCTATTCAAAAAGAATTGATGTTTTTGAATTTGTTATTTTTGAATTTTATTAATATTGTTTAACATTTATTATGATGTGATTTCTATATGAATTAGAAATCACTCTGAATAAAATTAGAGGAATTTTTTGTAATACAAATTCATTTTTAGTTATAAAATTACCTATTTCAATCTATTTTTATTATATTAATGGCATTACAGTATAGTATTGTTAAAAAATTATTCAAATGATTATGATGTCAAGTGTAAACTAGATACTTGTAAAACGTATCCCGTAATAACAGATTCTGAGAGAGGAGAAATGTTTTGTGGAGGATGTGGTCTTGTATTAGTGCAAAACATATCTGACACTTCCTATGAAAGCAATGGTTACAGTCAAGAAGATTTTATGAAATTAACAAGAACTGGTCCGGCAACATCACTTACAATGCATGATAGAGGATTATCAACTGTTATTGGTGCAAATAAAGATTCTTCAGGCAATAATTTATCAAGTAAAACAAAATATGAATTTAATAGACTTCGCACATGGGATCAGAGAAGTAAATCAAGATCAACTGTATCATTAAGCAAGGCATTTACCTTATTGAATGCAATGAAAACAAAATTAGGAATACCAGATAATGTAATTGAAAATGCTGCATATATTTACAGAAAAACGGTTAGTGCAAGACTTACAAGAGGTAGAACAATGGCTTCTTTGATTTCTGCATCTTTGTATGCTGCATGTAGAGAAAATAACATACCTAGAACATTAGATGATATTGCAGATGCAGGAAATATTGAAAGAAGAATTCTATCTAGAGATTTGAGAACAATTATCAAAAAATTAGGATTAAAACTGAATCAGTATGATATTTCATCGTTTATTTCCAAGATTTCAAATAATATGAATTTGAAAGAAAAAACAAAGCGTGATGCATTTGATATTTTAAAACGTTGTGAATTAAAGGAAATTACTGCTGGAAAACATCCTGTAGCACAAGCAGCTGCTTCGTTGTATATCGCATGTATAATTAATGGAGAGAAAATTAGTCAAAAGAAATTTTCAAGTGAATCTGGGGTTAGTGATGTAACCATAAGAAATAGAGTGACATTAATTAAAAAAACACTCAAAATTTCAGAGTAATAACAAATGAGTGTAAAATTAATTCATTGTGAGTGTGGAATATGTAGTCATAGTACTGATTTAGAATGTATTAAAAAAGAATGTGATTGTTGTTTTAATTTTCATATTAGATCAGGCGAATAGAATAATTTTATAAATTTAATTTATTTTTTGTATATAATAATTTGTTTCTTAGAATAACAATTAAAAAATTTACAAAATAAATTTATTTAAAGAAATCAAATTCTTGATCTCTTTTTTGTTTAGGTAGATCTTCCATTACAGCTTGCACTACTTCATTGTGATTATATGTTAGATGTCGCAAAAACTTTGCAGATTCATCAGCTCTCTTCTTTGCGTCTGCAAATAACATCTCAGGGCTACTAAGTTCATTCATCATAGTATTACATTCTTTGCATGGCTCAAAATCAAGATAGAGTTTCATAATTTGTGGTTGTCCTCTTAGTATTTAGACTATTTTATAGATTGAGTCATAGGCATCTCTTTTTTCCTTGGTTTTACCTTATCAATTGAGTCAAGAATATCTTGTTGTGTTATTTTGATATCTTTGACATTTTTTGATTTCGTGCTAACATGTCTTTTTAAAGCAAGAATTGCAGCTCTGTTTGCAATAGCCGCCATCTCAGCACCACTAAATCCATTTGTTAATTCAACAATCTTTGTTATGTCAACATCACTTGCCAATGGTTTCTTTTTTGAATGAATTCTGAATATTTGTTCTCTTCCTTTAGAATTAGGATTTGGAACCTCAACAATCCTATCAAACCTACCAGGTCTTAGTAATGCCTCATCAACAATATCAAGTCTATTTGTAGCACCAATTATCAAGACATTATGTAATTCTTCTAATCCATCAATTTCAGTAAGAATTTGAGATACAACATTTTCAGTTACATGTGAACCTGAATCTCCACTACTTCTTCTTGGTACAAGTGCATCTACTTCATCAAGAAATATTATACATGGTGCAGCTTGGCGAGCTTTTCTGAAGATTTCTCTTACTCCTTTTTCAGATTCTCCCACCCACTTTGAAAGTAGTTCTGGACCTTTGATGCTAATAAAATTAGAATCAGTCATTGTTGCCAATGCTTTTGCAATCATTGTTTTTCCAGTTCCAGGTGGACCATGAAGTAAAATTCCTTTTGGTGCTTCAACATTTACATAATCAAAAGCTTCTTTGTGTTTAATTGGCCATTCTACAGCTTCTCGTAACTCTTCTTTTAATTCATCAAGACCTCCCACATCATCCCAATTGACATTAGGAATCTGTACTTGAACTTCTCGTAATGCGCTTGGTCTTATTTCCTTTAGTGCATCTCTAAAGTCATCACTTGTAATCTTAATTTTTTGAAGAATTTCTGTAGAGACTTTTTCTTCACTAAGATTAATTTCAGGTAAAATTCTACGTAAAGAACGCATTGCTGCTTCTTTTGATAACATTTCAAGGTCTGCCCCTACAAATCCATGTGTTACTTTAGCAATTTGTTTAAGATCTACTTTATCATCGATTGGCATTCCACGTGTATGAATTGAAAGAATTTCATATCTTCCTTCATCATCTGGAATGCCAATTTCAATTTCTCTATCAAATCTACCAGGTCTTCTAAGTGCAGGATCAATTGAATCTGGTCTATTAGTAGCTGCAATCACTACAACTTTACCTCTACTTTTCATACCATCCATCAATGTCAAAAGTTGAGAAACAATTCTTTTTTCCACTTCTCCGGAAACTTCATCTCGTTTTGGTGCGATTGAATCTATTTCATCAATAAATACAATACTGGGAGAATTTTCTTCAGCTTGTTTGAAAATCTCTCTTAATTTTTCTTCACTTTCTCCATAATATTTTCCCATAATTTCTGGTCCACTAAGAGAGATAAAATGAGCACTAGTTTCTCCTGCTACTGCTTTTGCCAAGAGAGTTTTTCCAGTTCCAGGTGGACCATATAATAATACGCCTTTTGGTGCTTCTACGCCTATTTTTTCAAATAATTCTGGATGTCTCATTGGTAATTCTACCATTTCACGTATTTTTCTAACTTCATTTTTCAAACCACCTAATTCATCATATGTAATTCGTGGAATAGTTGTATCAACTGCTTTTGTCATAGAACCAAGTTTGAATATTGTACTTTCGGTTACAATTACTGGTTTTGATGGTTTTGTATTTGTTACAATAAATTGGATCTTTCCACCCATTTGAGTAGGTAGTTGAATAGAATCATGAACAGTAAAAACATGATTTTGAAAATTTGTGATCATAACTTCATGTAATTGTTCTTCATCAATAGATAATTTTTCAGTTGGCGATAAAGTAATTTGTTCAGCATCAGTAGCTTCGACAGATTTAATAGAAATTTTATCACCAATTCCAGCTCCAATATTTTGTCTGGTCATTCCATCAATTTTGATAATACCTGTACCGTATTCTTCAGTTGAACCAGGCCAAAGTTTTACATGTGTTTTTTTATTATGTGTTAACTCTAAAATTTGTCCTGGTTTCCATTTTGTTTCTTCAATAATTTTAGGATCAACTATGGCTCTTCCTCTTCCAACATGTTGTTGTGGAATTTCAATTACTTTTAAAATAATTTCGTTCATTTT
>DATIFS010000006.1:0-3384 GCA_035455105.1 Nitrosarchaeum sp. | reverse complement strand
TTCAAATTATTTACTTCATAAATCAAAGATACCCATTACAATTGTAAAATAAAATATTATAAAATGATCATAAAAATGAAATTTTAGTTCTTTATGTTATATTCCTTCTTTTAGTTTTTTCCAATCAGACAGAAAATTTTCTAATCCTATATCAGTAAGAGGATGTTGCAACATTTTATCTAAAACTGCAGGAGGTAAAGTTACAACATCTGCTCCAATTTTTGCAGCATCAACAACATGCATAGGATGACGAATACTTGCAACCAGAATTTTGGTTCCAAATTTATAATTATCAAATATTTTCCGAATATCTTCAATCAAAGACATTCCATTTTGACCAATATCATCTAATCTGCCAATAAACGGACTAACATATTTTGCGCCGGATTTTGCTGCTAGAAGTGCTTGATTTGGAGAAAAAACCAATGTGACATTTACAGGTATTCCTTGTGATGAAAGATATTTGCAAGCTTTCAAACCATCAGGAGTCATTGGAACTTTTACAACAACATTTTCACCATATTGACGTAAACGTTTGCCTTCTTCAATCATTCCAGAATATTCTGTGCTTACTACTTCCAAGCTAACATCACCTTTGATAATTTTTGTAATTTCTCCCATGACCTTTTTTGGATCACCTCCTTCTTTGGACATTAATGAAGGATTGGTGGTAATACCGTCTAGCAACCCCATATCATTGAATTTTCGAATTGCTTCTAAATTTGCAGTATCAAGAAAAATTTTCATAATTTTCTACTCCTTATTTCTTTGACTTGTTTTGCTATATTAAAAGATGTTATTCCATGTTTTTCCAAAAGCATTGGAATCTCACTATCTCTAGCAGATTCACCAAACATGTCTTGTGCACCTATTCGTTTTATTGGTACTGGATATCTTTCAGAAACAGACTCTGCAACTGCAGAACCCAATCCTCCCATAACATTATGTTCCTCACAAGTAACTATACATCCAGTTTCTCTTGCTGCTTTTTCTAAAAGTTCAGCATCAATGGGTTTTATTGAAAACATATCGAAAACTCTACAAGAAATTCCTTCTTGTTGTAATGATTCAGCAGCCTCAAGAGCCATCCTTACTGTTATCCCACATGCAGCTATTGTACAATCAGAACCATCACGAATTGTAATTCCCTTACCAGTTTGAAAATCTTGAGATTCAGAATGAACTAAAGGAGTATTTGATCTTGCCATTCGCATGTAAAATGGGCCGTATTCATTTGCCATTAGTCTAGTTAACTTTGAAACTGTAAAAGTATCAGCAGGTATGAATACACGAAAATTTGGGATTGCTCTCATAATTGCAATATCTTCAATTTGTTGATGAGAACCACCGTCAGGTCCTACAGATAGTCCACCATGAGAGACAACCAACTTTACGTTAAGACCTTTTTTGTTTCCAGGAGATGGATATGCTATACCATTTCTTATTTGATCAACTGCACGTCCTGGTAGAAATATTGCATAAGTACTAGCAAAAGATATTTTTCCAGAAGCTGCAAGACCTGCAGACACAGAAACTAGATTTGCTTCTGCAATTCCCACATTAAAGAATCTATTTGGAAATATTTTACCAAATCCAGAAGTTTTAAGAGAATCAGTCGTGTCAGCTCCAAGAACTACTATGTTTGGGTTTTCTTTTCCAATCTCAATTAGTGTTTTTGAATACTCTGAACGCATATCAGTCATAATTGGAGGATTCAAAGATAACCTGCCTCCTCTGCTATTTTCTTAATTTGTTCATGTTTTTCACCAACAACGTGTAATCCAATCCATTTCTTTACAAGTTCAGGACCACCTAATTCATTTGCCTTATCAATCAAGATTTTTCGCTTTGTTTTAAGAACTTGATTCCTAAAATCTCTAATAGCAATACGTACATCTGGTTTTCCAATAATTGCACTACCACCTACAAAAGATCTAGCACCATCTCTAAAACAAGAGCCAATATTATCCAGAGTTACACCACCATCAGCTTCAATACAGCCTGAAAAATGGTGTTCATTTAGAATGAAATTTAATTTATCCATTTTTTCATGTGTTTCTTCAATGTATTTTTGACCTGATTTTCCAGGAACAACAGACATAACGATAAGTTGATCAAGTAGAGATATGAATTTGTAAGACCATTCAGGAAGTTCAGTATCTGGATTAATTGCAAGACCTACACCAATTTTATTCTGTTTTAACAAATCATGAATTTCACCAAAGCTTGATTCATCACATACTTCTGCATGAACTGTAATAATGTCACATCCGGCATCAACATATTCTCTAACATGTTTTACAGGATCATTAATCATTAAATGAGTATCAAACGGAATTACAGTTAGAGATCGTAGTTCCTTTATTTTTTGCTGATCAAAAGTTTTGGTCTGAACAAATTGTCCATCCATTACATCAAGATGAATATAATCAGCTCTTCCTGCCACACATCTTTTTACTTCATTTTCCAGATTTGTCATGTCACCTGCAATAATTGACGGTGCAATCATGAATTGGGAATCAAGTTCTAAATTAATTAGTGGTAATACATCAGAATCAGGAGCTTTTCCATGCCATTGTGGATTATCTTCCATATGTTCAACTCCTTTCCCTTTAATTGTTCTAGCAATAATTATTGATGGAATACCTTTTGTTGAATTTGCTTTAGTAATTGCAGCATCAATTTGTTCAATTCGGTGTCCATCTATTTCAATTACATTCCAACCAAATGATCTCCATTTATCACCGGTTTTCCATCTTGATGCATCTTTCCACATTTCAGAAATATCATTACCTTCCAGCTTTTCATCTAGAGGCATAATTTTTTCAGTGTAAGAATCTTGTTGGATAAAATTTCTATCTAGAAAAGCTGTCAGATTATCTACTTTGTATTTTGCTGCAGTCATTGCAGCTTCCCATACTTGTCCTTCATCAGATTCACCATCACCCATAATAGTATAGACATGATGACTTTTACCATCAATTTTTGCAGCAAGTGCAATTCCTATAGAATAAGATAATCCAGTACCCAAAGAACCACCACAAAATTCAACTCCAGGACATTTAAGATCAGGATGTCCTTGTAATTTACTACCAAATTTTCTCAAAGTCTCAAGTTCAGATTCTGGAAAATAACCTGCAACAGCCATATTTGAAAATAAACCTGGCGCAGCATGTCCTTTAGATAAAACTAATCGATCTCGATCATCCCACTGTGGGTTTTTAGGATCATACTGCAAGTGTTTGTAAAATAAGCAACCTAAAATTTCAGCCATTGAAAAAGAGCCTCCAGGATGACCAGAGCCAGCATTGTTTGTTGCTTTAATAACTAATTTACGAGCACGTAGAACATTTTTCTTGATTTGATAATAATTAAGCCCCATTT
>DATIFS010000005.1:0-13095 GCA_035455105.1 Nitrosarchaeum sp. | reverse complement strand
TTGGATTTGTATTAATTGATGGAGCATGTCTTACAACATTATTAAGAATGGTAGGAGTTGTTGGGGTTCCAGTACATTGAGTAAATGATGCAACACCATTTGTAAAACCAGACAGACCATCATTTCCAGGAACTGTAAATCCATCAGTATCAGAAAGAGATATTCCAAAAACTGAAGATGGTGTATCCCGACTACAAAAAACACCAAAGTCCAAACCTTTACCAGAAGTAGTAGATTGTGTTGAATCTGCTATTTTTGCTTTGTTAACATTTGCAAAATATGCATACCAATTACCATCTGTAGATTGAACCATTCGCAGAGAGTTACCATTTATTGTAACATCAGGTTCACCTTTTCCTTGATCTGTATCATGTAAATTTGGATCACGGATAATGACTTCAACTACCATAGAACCAGAAAAATGATTGTTAAATTGAGAATTCTCAGCTGAGACAAAAAGATTAGGATTACTGGAAGCTTCTACTTGTATAATTGGAATTAAAAATGTGGTTAAAGTAAGAGTAAGTAAAAGAACAGAACTTTTGGGCATCATAACAATGAATTACGGTCATCACAAATAATCATGTCGTATGAATTATCTTTAGAATACTTGTAATACATGATAGACTCTAAATAAATAGAAATGTTTGTTCAGAAAACTAAAGTTTTACAGATTTCATTAATAGCCATATTTTCGGCATTTATTGTAGAATTAGTTTTCGGTTTAGTCTCTAACAGTCTAGGTTTGATTACAGATAGTGTTCATGCATTGCTTGACAGTGTAGTTACAGCAATTCTACTTTTAGCAGCTAGAATGGCAATCAAACCCCCAGATGCAGAACACACCTATGGTCATGGGAAAATTGAGTCACTCGGAGGAATGTTAGGTGGAATTGCAATTTTTCTAATAGCAGTATTTTTCATTTATGAGGCAATTCAGAGATTACAAAACCCAATTCCTAGCATACTACCTGGAGCTTTTGCAATTATTGGTGGATTATACACAATAGGAATAGATATTTTTAGAATAATTCTCCTTCAAAAATCAATTAAAAAAATTGGAGGGTCAACACTCAAAGCTGATTTTTATCATGCATTTATGGATCTTGGCTCAACAATAATTGCAATTGTAGGAATCGTGTTGGTAACATACGGATTCTATAACGGCGACTTTATTGCGGCATTAATTTTAGGAGTTCTTTTAGTAATTCTTAGTTTAAAATTAATTCACAAAACAGCATTAGATTTAACAGATATAATATCACCAGAACTTGTAAAAAAAGTAAAAGAGATCATTACAAATACAGAAGGAGTGATAGATGTTGGAGAAATTCTGATGAGAAGATCAGGGGATACAATATTTACAGATGTAACCATATCATTGAGAGGAGATACGAGTTTTGACAGAGCACATGAAATTAGCAATAGGGTTGAAGATAACATTAAAAATAAAATAACAAATGCTGCAATAACGGTTCATTTTGAACCAGATTGGAAAAACGTTCCTCTTGATGCAAAAATCAACGATATTGCAAAGAGTGTAGATGGAGTAAAAGAAGTGCATAATATCACATCTCATAAAACTAAAGGAAAAACATATTCAAATCTACATGTGATGGTAGACAGAGAAATTAACCTGTATTCGGCTCATAAAATTTCAGAAGAAATAGAACAAAAGATTCAGGAGAATATACCTGAAATTGAACATGTGACTATTCATTTAGAGCCATTTCTCTCAGTGCCAATTAATTTAAACATAGAAGATAAAGTAACTGAGGAGAAAATAAGAGAGATTTTAAAAAAATACACAGTAATAAAAAAAATAGGTCGAATAGTTTCTCTGAATTTTGAAAATATTCTTAAAATCGATATTGACTGTTCATTTGATAAAGAATTATCCATTGAGAAAGTTCATGACATAACATCGGAAATTGAACATGTGATAAGGACTAAAATTAAAAATGCTGTAATTACAATACATCCAGAACCTGTTTGAATAATGTAATCAAAGTATTTTTTAAAAAATTAGGTTTAAACTAAAGAATATCACAAAAAGATCATGCAGAAATCAGGCATACTTTTTGTTATTGTAGGAGGTATAGTAGGTTTAGGGATAATATTATCATTTTATGGAAACCAAGTAATTTTTGAGGATTTGATAAAAGGAGATGGACAAGTCAAATCAGGAGAGAATTTGATAATTCCAATAGAATTTAATAACATACAAACTCAAAATGGGATTTATGCAATTCAAATAATTGATTTTAAAAAAGGAGTCACAGCAAAGATATTAGATCCATTTGATAAAGAAATAGAATCTCAAACAATCAATCAAGAAGTTTTTGAAGGACAATTCAAAATTGAAGAACCTGGAATATACAAATTAGTTATCGAAAATTCTGATGAAAAGGAAATCAAAGTATTTGGAGTGATAGGACTTGAACCAGATGCAGGGAAGAAATCATTGGGATTTATTTCATTGTATATTCTTGTAATCGGTTTGGCCGGAATGGTTATAGTAACAATTTATGTAATCAAAAATCGTAAAAAATCTTTTAGTTAAGATAGCTATCCATTTTTTCTAATCCCTCAATAGTTGCATTAAATGTATCATTATTTTCTATAATTTGATTTAATTTTTCAGTATTTGCAGAAAACAGAGATTTTCCATTAATAGAATTTTTAAAAATAAACCCATGATCTATTAAATAAGAGAGCCTTTCAAAAACTTCATTTTCAGATATTGAAGATTTTTCTGCAAGTACAGAGCATTCTTTTTCACCGTCTTCTAATTCTGATAAAATGGCAGAGGTAACAGGATCAAACATACAATCAACTACAATTTCCCTATCAAAATCATCCATTACTATTTGTCAATTTTTATGTGAATTTAACTTTTCTAATTAAAAATTACATGTAAATTGGTACCAATAAGATAATTAATAAAATAAAGTAACTACAAAAAATGCAGAAATTATGCATTAAGGATACAACTGGAAAGGGTGAGCATTGTTTTTGTATTGATATAGATGCTCAAAGAGGAGTTAAGAAATGTTGTAAATGCAATATATGGAATGTACAAGGTAAAGACTGGACAGAAATTTCAGACTTTAAATAAATTACCGAGTTTTACTAAACACATCAGATCTGAGGCTAAATTAACATACAAATACGAACACACATCAGCAATAATTCTCTTTAACACGCATCGAATTGACGCCTAGCATGGTTTTTATCGGGGTAACTAAGAATTTTTGAATACTTGAGTACACAAGAATACAGACACATTGTAAGGATTGTAGGAAATGATATTCCTGGAGCCAAAAAAGCTATAGTTGGATTAACTCAGATTAAAGGAATAGGATACAACTTTGCTACTGCAATTTTAGATACTTTAAAAATTAATACTAATACAAATATTGGTTTTTTATCAGAATCAGATGTTCAATTAATTGAAAAATTAATTACTAATCCTATAGCAGGAAATTTTCCAGCATGGTTTCTCAATAGAAGAAAAGATATCGAAACCGGTTCTAACATGCATCTCTTAACATCAGATATTCCTTTTACTTTAAGAAACGATATTGAAAGAGAAAGGATCACCAATAGTTGGAGAGGTTATCGTCACATGTATGGACTAAAAGTCAGAGGACAGTGTACTAGAACTACAGGTAGAAAGGGAGGAGCTGTAGGTGTTGCAAAAGCTGGCAAACCAGCTCCTGCACAAGCAGCAGCCGCACCAGCAGCAGCTGCAACACCAGCAGCCGCACCAGCAGCAGCTGCAACAACAGCAAAACCTGCTGAAGTAAAGAAAGCAGCTCCTGCGGAGAAAAAGAAATAGGTGAAATGTAATGGGAGATCCTAAATATCCAAGACGAATGTGGAGAAAACCTAAGAGGCCACTTAATTATGAATTGAAAATGGAAGAATTGAAAACTCTTGGAACATTTGGTTTAAGATCAAAAAGAGAGTTATGGAAAGCACATACAGAGTTATCTCGTGTCAGACATCAAGCAAGATCATTACTTGCTTTAAGACAAGAGATTAGATTAGAGAAAGAACCAATTTTGATGAAATCATTATCAAGAATAGGATTGGTAAGTAACGAATCAACATTAGATGATGTTCTCAATCTTCAAGTAAATGATTTACTTTCACGTAGATTACAAACTATAGTATCAAGAAAATTTGGATTTAAAACTCCGTATCAAGCAAGACAGGCTGTAATTCACGGACACATAATGATTGGAGACAGAAAAATAAACATTCCATCATATGTTGTAACATTAGATGAAGAAAAGAACATTCATTTTTCACCAGAATCCAAAATTCCAAGCATGTTAGAAAACACCAAACAAGAAATAAAACCAGAAATCAGTGTTGCAGAATCAGCTGAAGGCGAATCTGAAACCAAAGAATAAAAAGATTATTCAAAGATCATAAGAAATAACTTTAACAGTAAATAACCCCTTCCATCATAGAAAGATAAGTCATGTGTTCAATTATCGGTTATTATGGAAATGAAGTAGCAGCACCAATAATAGTCAAAGGATTGAGGAGAATGGAGTATCGCGGATACGATAGCGTCGGGGTTGCAACTGAGTCAAATAGCCACATTGAATTAAAAAAGGGAATTGGAAAGGTAGAGGAAGTAAATTCCAATATTCAACTAGATGCATTACCTGGAAAAATTGGGATAGGGCACACCAGGTGGGCAACGCATGGAAAAGTAACGGATGCAAATGCACATCCACATCCCAGCAACTCTGGAAAATTAGCAATTGTTCATAATGGAATCATAGAAAATTTTGAACAATTAAAAAAAGAATTAGAAAAAGATGGCTACATCTTCAAAAGTGAAACAGATAGTGAGGTAATAGCAAATCTTCTTCAAAAAAATTATGAGATGTCAAAAGATGTCAAAAACGCCATATTGAAAACAGTTGCAGAGTTAAAGGGACATTATGCATTTGTTGCAATGTTTGAAAATGGGCAGTTGGCAGCTGCGAGGTTCCATGAGCCATTAATTGTAGGGATTGGAAAAAATAGTTATTTTCTTACAAGTGACGTTTTAGGATTTATTGAACAGACAGATAATGCAATTTACATTGAAAACGGAAATTTTGTCATAATTGATAAAGATAAATTACAAATTTTAGACTTTAACGGGGAATTTGTAAAGCAGCAAATTACTAAAGTTTCAAAAGAATTTGCAGATGCATACAAAGGAGACTATGCTCATTTTACATTAAAAGAAATTTCAGAACAACCAGATACAATATTCAAGGCAGGAGAAAATACCAGAGATGCAATTAAAAATGCAGCAAAATACATTAGAAATTCAAATAACATCTACATAACTGGAAGTGGGACTAGTTATAACGCGGCATTAATTGCAAAACAAGTTTTATCTAAATATACAAAAATAAAATCTGATGCGATTATGTCAAGTGAATTACAGTTTTCGTCAGACATGATTGAACCAAATTCAACACTGATTGCAATTTCTCAGAGTGGTGAAAGTGCAGATGTACTAGACGCTGTAAATATCGCAAAAAAAGCAAATTGCAAGATTATTTCAATAGTAAATTCACTCACATCGTCCCTAGCAAGGGAATCAAATGTTGTAATTGGGATGAACTGTGGTCCAGAAATAGGTGTTGCAGCTACAAAAAGTTTCACATCACAGATGATTGTAATATACAAAATCATAGAAGAGATTAGCAATGGGGAAATCAAGATTAATTATAAAGAAATATCAGAATCAATTTCAAAAATTCTTGAAGACCATGATCAAATCAGACACATTGCTAGGGAGATTAAAGAGATATCAGATATCTATGTTTTAGGAAGGGGCATTCACTATCCAATAGCAATAGAATCTGCTTTAAAATTAAAAGAACTGACATACATACATGCAGAAGGAATTCCAGGGGGAGAGTTAAAACACGGTCCTTTAGCACTTATGGATGCTAATGTATTTGTGATTATAATCAATCCAAATGATTCAACATATTCAGATACATTAACGAGTGCTAGGGAAATTAAAGCGCGCGGTGCAAAGATTATCGGCATATCTGATGAAAAAAGCGATGTCTATGATTATTGGATTGAAATTCCAAAAACAGATGAATTGGCATATCCAATTTCAGAAACAATTCCAATACAATTGCTTTCATATTATGCCGCACTTGAAAAAGATGCAGATCCGGATTATCCAAGAAACTTGGCCAAGTCAGTTACAGTGAAGTAAAAAGTCGATGATATTCTTTTTCGGCTAATGTTAAAAAATGAGCAGAACCATTCCCTGTTTTTACCATAGATGCTATTATACTACCTCCTGCACCAACACCTTCTTTTGCAAATCCCTGTGAAAATGCTTTCAGTCCAGAAAACTTGGAGTTTTCTAGTCCTGGGTTAACAGATATTGCTGGAATATCTGCAATTTCAGAAACAAGTGATTTGAAATTTGCACTAGTATCAGTAGAGATGTAAGAAGTAGTTCCAATAGCAGTATTTTGTTCATTAAATCCAATTTTTGAAGCAAATGCCAAAACTGCAGTCATTTGAGTGCCACCTGCCAACATTACTTTAGTGACTTCAGATGCAGCGCTTAACATTCCAGCTACAAAGGCAATCATCGGATCACCGACTGTAGATACAACATGATATGGATCATTGGAAGTTAATCGTTCTAATGCAGAATTGACAATTTGATTTTTTAGTTCAACTGGGTTATTGGGAATGCTAGAACTTACTTTAGCATTGAATCCTAATCCTCTCAATACAGCAAGAGCTGTTGTAGTTCCACCAGGAATACTTTCTCCTATTATCAAACAGTTAGTCATAGATGCAAGATTTCTTCCTACCATTCTTCCATAATCCACTGCTTGTGATACCTGAGAATCACTCATTGCAGAATCAACTGAAATATTTTGTCCATAGGTTAAACCAGTTTGGATAAATGGTAACTGAGGAGAAATTTTACTTCCAGCATTAATTACAATGTGAGGTATACTACAGGATTCCAAGGCAGTTTTAGTAAGTAATGCAGGAGTTGGTTTACCATCAGGGGTCATCGGAATTTTAGTAATTGTCTTACAATAACCATAGTAAAGATATTCTGCATCTGCAGGAGGAGTAAATTTTATCGAGTCTTTATCAGCACCAGCAAATGTTATGCCAGATATTTCACATGTTTCAGTATAAGAAATTACGAGTGAAAATAAAAAATTTCCAGGTTTAAGCGAATCAATAAAATCGTGAGCCTTGTTGACATTACCAAAAAATTCAAAATTGTCTAAATAGGTCATTGTCCCATCATTTCAATAAACTCTTGTTCAGTTCGCTTTTGCATGACAAGATTAGTTATTTTCTCTTGACCTATTGTAGATATTAGAGAATGTCCATAATTATGCCCAGAATAAAGAACAAGATCATCATTTAATGAATAAAGAACATCAAAAAGACTATGATACAATTCTTTTGCACTTCCTCCAGGTAGATCTATACGTCCACAATTTCCTACAAAAAGTGTATCACCAGAAAAAATTTTTCCATCTCCAATTAAACACATACTATCTTTTGAATGACCAGGTGTATGTAAAACAGTTAATTTGGAATCCCCAAATTCAATTACATCACCATTTTTGACTGCTATATCATGCTTTAATTCAGATTTTTCATGTTGAATTATTTTTGCATTAGTAGATTTTACTATTCCTTCATTTCCCAATGTATGATCAAAATGATGATGTGTATTGATAATGTATTTTATTTTTAAATTATTTCGTGTGATAACTCGTTCAATTTGATCAAGGTCCCAAGAGGGATCAATAACTATTCCTTCATTGGTATTTTCATCTTCTACAACGTATGTAAAATTCTGCATGTTCCCAACTTGGATCTGATGAACTTTCATAATACGCCTACTTCTGCCTCTGGTGGAATTCCTATCTTTTCTGCATACAATTCACCTGTCAAATCTTTTCTTTTTGGAATACCTTGTTTCATTTTATGAAATGTTACAGTCATATCAGATTTAACATAGATGTTTGAAGTTTCTCCAGTTTGTGGATCCAACCCAGAGGGAACATCAACTGCAAATTTGAAACAGTTAGCATTATTGATGAATTTTATTGCTGATGCATATGGATCTTTTATTTCACCTGATATTCCAGTTCCTAGAATTGCATCAATGATAATATCTGGAGTAAAATCATAATTAAAATTTTCACCTCGAAGTAACTTTACAGAAGGCATTTTTTCCAGAATAGACCAATTCCAAGAACTCTCTTCTGTCTTTATTTTATCAGGAGTTCCTAAAAGATGAACTGTTACTTTAGCATCATAACCAGCAAGATGTCTTGCCATTACCAATCCATCACCACCGTTATTACCCATACCTGCAAAAATCAAAATATTTTTTGATTCGATATTTCTTAATTTTTCAACTAGTTTTTTTACAGCAGCTGCTCCTGCATTTTCCATCATAAATTTTTTTAAAAAACCCATAGCATGTCCATTATTTTCAATTTGATACATTTGATCTACGGTGATTTCCACAATTTACAAGAAAAACATTCCAAAATAAGAGCTTTGAGAGTACGTTTTGGGTCTAAAATAACACCAAAAATCAATTTTGTGAGTAATGACGAATGATTATTTTAGATACTGATTTTTTATTCGTAAAAGTTAAATGCCTATTTTGAAAGAATTGAGCAGTGAAAAATACAAAAATTCTAGCTTTCATGGTAATTTTTACATTAGCCATTACTCTATCAATAACTCCAGCCTTTTCAATTTCACAACAGGTGAACCTTAAAGCAAAAGAGATGCCAGTTGTATCAATTCCAGCAAATGCCAAAAAAATTGGTGACGGAGTTTATGATTTAGGCTACAAAGTTCATGACGGCAAAATCCTACAAGGAACTTTGTATGTGTTTTCAGATAAAGAATTTGCAAAACCTGACGGTGCTGGAAAAGGAGGTAAAGGTGGTGGAGGTACTAGTACATGTTATTCATACATTACAAGTGGTGCCAAATGGAGATCAGAGGAACCATGGGGAGTCTCAACTGTAGGTGCACCAGTAGCTGATGTTACAGGTATTTTGCAAACAGCTGTTAGTCAATGGGAAAATGCAGACAGTCCTGCAAATTCCATAATGGGTCCATATGATGATTCCATTATAGTTGATGGAAGTTCTATTGGAGTATCAATTAATGGTAAGAACGAAGTTGCATTTGGCGATATTGCAGATCAAGGTGTAATTGCTGCTACGTGGGTTTGGAGAACAACTTCAGGTCCACCATCACAAAGATACATTGCAGAATGGGATCAAATATACGATGTTGTATCATTTAACTGGAGTACCACTGGAGATCTAAACGCAATGGACTTTGCAAACATTTCAACTCATGAAATCGGTCATGCAGTAGGAATGGGACATCCAGATTCAACTTGTACACTAGAAACAATGTATGCATATGCTAGCAACGGTGAAATCATTAAACGTGATCTTCATGATGGTGACATTGCAGGCGTTAACAAACTTTATTGATTAAACATCATTTCTAAAATCTGATTTTTAGATATATGATTTTGACTGTTCTAAGAGATTTGGCAAACGATTTATCCTAGATTTTATTCATATCTGAACATGACATTAAAAAATGTAAAGCCATCTTTGAATAAAATTGCAAAATCTTTAACAGAAGTTCAAGATGCCAGAGAATTTTTGTTAAAAAATACCAGAGAAATAATAATTCTTTGTAGCAAATCCATCATCTCAGTACATAGCGGAGATATGAAATTAGCAAAAAATAATCTCAGACAAGCAGATATACTACTCAAAAAATATAAAAAAAAGGCTACACCGGATCTTTTAAGATATATGATTACTCCAGAACAAGAGTTTGTGGAAGCGGCATCTTTAATTGCGATTGTTGAAAAAAAGGAAATTCCTTCAGAAATAAAATTAGGCGTGATGCCAGAATCATATGTTTTAGGATTAATGGATTGTGTAGGGGAATTAAAAAGAATGAGTTTTGATAAAATTAGAATTGGCGATATAGATAATGCCTTAAGAGTTTTTGAAATTATGGAAAATTTGTATTTACATTTGTATCCATTTTCAATGTATGATAAAGTGCTAAAAGAAGCTAGAAGGAAAATTGATGTTGATCGTATTTTAGTCGATGATGTCAGAGGAGCAATAACAGAAGAAAAAAGACGTTCTGAATTAATCAAAGCATTAAACAAAATACAAAAATAGAATTTGCATAAAATGAGATAAAATGCGGGTGATGGGATTTGAACCCATGAACTCCTAAGAGACTAACCCCTCAAGCTAGCGCCTTTGGCCAGGCTGGGCGACACCCGCAAAGAAAATTTCTTGTATGGTTTTTATAATCCTTGATTACTTTTTTGTACGTATGTTAATTCCTGTAAGATGTTTTACTTGTGGAAATTTGATTGCTGATAAGTATGAAGAATATCAAAATAAAGTGAAATCGGGAGAAGATCCAGCTAAAGGACTAGATTCTTTGGGAATATCTAGATATTGTTGCAGAAGAATGTTATTAACATCAGTTGAGACTATTCAACAAGTAATTCCATTTTATGAAGCAATACAGAGAAGACATCAAGAAGTCCAATCTGAATTAGAATAGTTTGTCAAAAATTACCTCCATTAAAGGACGTATTATTTACAACAGTCGTGGAAGTAAAACTATCGAAGTCGATATTTTATCAGACAATAAATTTCTAGGTCGAGTATGCGCACCATCTGGAGCCAGCGTTGGAAAATATGAAGCAGTCAGCTTCCCAAATGAAAAACCAGAAGAGAGTTTAAGAATATTAAATGAAAACTCTCAGAAATTCATCGGGTTAGAATCATCAGATCTTAAGATAATCCATGACACATTAAGGCGCATTGATCAATCTACAAACTATATAAAAATTGGAGGAGCACTAGCGTTTGCAATAACCATTGCGTCAATGGAATCTGCTTCAAAATCACTAGATATTCCGTTATTTCAATTATTATCAAAAGAATCATCTTTCAAGTTTCCATTTCCATTAGGAAATATTTTAGGTGGTGGAGCTCATGCAGGACCAGGAACGCCAGACATTCAAGAGATTTTGATTTGTGCCATAGGTGCAAAAACAATTAGAGATGCTATTGAAACGAATTTAGCAGTGCATAAAGAATTAAGACAAATTTTAGAAAAAGAAGACTCTAGTTTCACTAATGGACGCGGTGATGAAGGTGGATGGGCACCAAAATTAAAAAATGAAATGGCGTTAGAACTTTCAGCAAAAGCTTGTGAAAATTTAGGATTCACATTAGGAAAAGAAGTTGCATTAGGAGTTGACTTTGCATCATCCACTCAATGGAATGAAGAAAAACAAAAGTATGTTTATCAAAGAGGTGGATTTGTCAATTCGCCTGAACAGCAAATTGAATTTGCTGCAAATATTATTAAAAAATATAAATTAATTTATGCAGAAGATGCAGTCCATGAAGAAGCTTTTGACGACATGGCAGAATTAACTGCAAAATTTCCAGACACATTAGTAACAGGAGACGATCTAACTGTTACCAATAAAGACATCCTAGTTAAGGCAATTAATTTAAAATCGTGTAATGCTGCAATTCTTAAAGTTAATCAAGCAGGTAGTCTTTATGATGCCTTTGAGTTTGCCAAAGTAGCAAATCAAAATAATATAAAATTAATCACATCACATAGATCGGGAGAATCTACAGATTCACATATTTCTCACATAGGACTAGCAACAAAGTCAAAAATGCTCAAAGTTGGCGTAGTTGGTGGAGAAAGAGTAGCAAAACTAAATGAGCTTATACGACTATCAGAGCATGATTTAATATGCGGTATGGCAGAGATTTAAAATCGCTATGAGTGAACAAGCAGAATCCACAGATATCAAAAAGAAGATTTTATCTACAGGAATAAGGGTTGGAACGCCAGTTAAAACAAAATTTATGATACCATTTATCACAAAAGCTAGTCCTGAAGGGCTATACATGTTAGATATCGATATAACTTTAGAAAAAATTAAAACTGCAGCTAAATTCATCAATCGCCTTGGGACGGATAAGCTCATCGTGTGTTCTGCTAGACAATATGCAAATACGCCAATTGAGAAATTTTGTGAGATGCTAGGCTCTAAAAAGCTATTAGGCAGATTCATGCCAGGAACTCTCACTAACCCATCATTGCCATATTATATTGAACCAAAATTGGTTTTAATTTCTGATCCTCAAGTAGATGTACAAGCAATTACTGAAGCAACAAATGCAGGAATTCCAGTAATCGGAATTTCAAATACAGATAACATTACATCGAAATTAGATGTGATCATTCCAGCAAACAATAGAGGAAGAAAAGCACTAGCTACAGTTTACTGGTTATTAGTTCGTCAAATTCTCATAGAAAGAGGAGAATTAAAAGAAGATGAACCAATGAAATACGAAATAGATGATTTTGAAACAAAGATAACGGAAGAGGAAATAGAGTAATGCAAATTAGAACACCGGCAGTAGCCGGAATGTTCTATTCCGGTGAAAAAAAAGAATTAAAGAAATCCATTAAAGATTGTTTTCTACATGAATTTGGTCCGGGTAAAATGCCACCATCAAATATCAAAAAGAAAATTTTTGGAATTATTTGTCCACATGCAGGTTACATGTATTCAGGTCCTATTGCATGTCATTCATTTTATGAAATTTCATCAAGTTTGCCAGAATTATTCATCATTGTAGGTCCTAACCATTGGGGAATCGGAAGTAGTGTAGCAACTATGAAAGACTGTAAATGGCAAACTCCTCTAGGTGAAGTTGAAGTGGATTCTGAAACCGCAGAAGAAATTTCAAAAATTGCAAATATTATTGAAATAGATAATTTTTCTCACTCAAGAGAACATAGTTTAGAGGTACAGATTCCAATATTACAAGAAATGTATGCAGATTTCAAAATTATTCCAATTGCATTAATTAATCAAAGTAAAAAAGTTGCATATCAAGTAGGCTTAGCAATGACAAAAATTGCTAGAAAAAAGAAGGTCATGATTAT
>DATIFS010000004.1:0-6208 GCA_035455105.1 Nitrosarchaeum sp. | reverse complement strand
GAATCACCTAAACGTGTGGCAATTTTTCCATCTATAGAAATTGCAGCACTCAGAATTACATATGGTCTAGATTTTTCCATGTATTATTTTACCTCCGATCATCACAGCTCTAATAGCAGATTTAGATGCTCTATGTACAATAGATGCGTGTGGATTATGCATTGGCTCTAAATCCAATGCATGTTTATCTATGAAAACACAATCTGCAAATTTACCATTTTGAATTACTCCAATATCCTTATTCAAAATTTTTCCACCGTTTACAGTTGCCATTTTTAGAATTTCTTTTGGATTGATTCTTTTCTTATGAATACCCATAGTTACTTTCCATAAGTAATCCATTTCTCTAAACATGTCTGGAGAATTAATCATAACATTATCAGTACCTAATGCAATTGTACATCTAGCTTTGTTCATTAATTCAATGTCAGGAATTCCTTCAGCAAGCGATGCATTTGCTCTAGGACAAATTACAATACCACGAGATATTTTTTTGGCAGTAATCATATCCTTTGATGAAGCATAAGTCATATGCACAAGAAAATGAGGTTTCATATTCAAGGCACGTATAGTTTCAGATTTTCCAGTAATTTTTTTTGATAAAGAGATACTTTGAATTGTCTCAGATGAATGAATGGCTCGAATTTTATCTGTTCTAGAATAATATTTCAATACAGATGAACTATTTTCATTGGCTCCACTTACACCGATACCATCACATTTAGTTAGTAATTCTGTAAGTTCATCCATTTTATGAGTGGGTAAAGGAATGTTTTTTTTTATTTCAGGTGGTTTTTGATAGAATTCCAGTCTTCCAAGTATAATTGAACGAAGAGGTAATTCAGATATTACTTGTTTCAGTAATGTCACTCCTTCAATTCCACCTTCTCTAAAATCCACAAAAGTTGTAATTCCATTATTTAACATGGATTGACAAGAGGTTTTCATGAAATTTGCAAGGTGTTTTTTATTTGAATTTTTTAAAATTTTTGATTTTATACCAGATACAGGATGAATTCGTTTTTCAGCTGAACTGTTCAGAGTAATATCTTTTGCAATAGAATCACCAATGTGAGTGTGACAATTTACAAATCCAGGAATTAATAATAATCCCTCACAATCTAACGATTCTTCTTTTGCAGTAGCCTGAATATTTGGTTGAATTTGTTTGAATTTTTGATCTTGAATTTTTATGCTAGTATTTGAAACATAATCTAGTTCTTTGCCTAATAGAACACTAATGTTTTTGATTAGCATGATAATTCATAAACATTAGATTTTTCTTTACCAGAATCTCTAATTTCTCGTATAGTATCAAGAGATTTAGTTGCAAGATTTACAGCTTCTCGTGAAGTTTTGGCATTACCTATTCCACAATTCAAAGTGATGTTATTTTCTTTTTTAATTAATTGCATGAAATCTTTTACAGAGTCTTTTGCTTCATCACTTGCAACTACCATAAAATTATCGCCTCCCATAAAAAATGTGAGAGAGTCTTTTTTTAGAAAGAATTTTGACATTTTTGCATATAGTTCAAAAATGGTTAGAGTAATTTCATAGGGAGAATTTACTTTTCGTCTAGAAGTAAGATTTTCAACATCAAAGTGCATTATTGAAACTTTTTGGTCCGATTTGCCATTAACAAAACCAAAAATAGCATATTCTTTACTTAGGAAAACTTCATTAATTTTTCCTTCATATGCTTTAAGATTTGCTTCAAATGGGGAATCAGCATATCCAATTGATATTGACAATCTAACATCAAAAGAGGATTGAAGATTTTTTTGAATTTCAATATGATCTTCTAATGTTAATCCATTAGAAACTACAAAAAATTCATCTGCTCTATTTAAGAAAACAAGACAATTTTTTTCAGAGAATAATTTTTGGATTTCTTTGTATAATGACGCCTGAAGCATTTGAAGTGCATGTTCTCTATCACTACCCAATGTTAAAGTCCAAGGTCCATAGCCAATTATTTTTAATATACTAAGTTGAATCATTTTTGAATCCTTTGTAATTCAGTTGAGATTTTTACAACTGCTTCAACTGCACGTTCTGCTACAGGTCGAATTCTAGCATATGCATGTCTTTCTTGCATGCCAGGTCCAGTTATTCCTAATGATACAGGTTTTTTGTATTTTATTGATAAAGCAGTTAAAGCATGAGCAGCAGAATGAGCAATTAGTTCATCATGTTTTGTTTGCCCTTTAATTATAGCACCAAGAGTAACTACACCATCAACATCTTTTTTTTGTAATAAAGCATCAACTATAATTGGCATATCAAATGCCCCTGGAACTTTACATGTATAGTTTATCTTTAATTTCATTATTTTTGCTTTTTCTTCTGCCACTAGAAGCATTCTAGATGTCACTTCTTCATTAAATTCTGAAATCACTATGGCAATATTCAGAATTAATGCACCTTTGCGAATTCTAATAATTCTTTACCATCAATTAATGGAATTGCATTTTGTTTTGCATATTTTTCTGCTTTATCAATAGATAATGCATTATAAGTTTCAGCATCCATCATTTCACAAATTGCAGTGACTGGAGTTAAACCTGCAATTTGAGTAAGATAAACAGACATTTCAGTATGACCTTGTCTTTTTGCCAATAATCCTTGTGATGCAATTAGCAAGGGAACATGTCCAGGGGTTTTAAAAGAAGAAGCAAATTTTTTCTTTTTGTTATCAACACGAAAAATATTTGCCATTTCTCTAATAGTCAAAGATCTATCTTTATCAGTTATACCAGTATAAGTTTGATAGTGATTAACAGAGATTGAAAATGTTGGATGATCACCATATGGAGCGAGTCCCATGATCATTTCTTTGTTTGAAATTGGAGATTCTGCTAAAATTTCATGCATGTATTTTAATTCTAAAGAATTTGCAAAATTATGATCAATTGCGATACATAAAAGACCTCCAGCATGCTGACGCATTCTTGCAACATGCTCAGGAGTTACAAATTCTGCAGCAACAACCATGTCTATTTCATTTTCTCTGCCTGCAGAATCAAATAATAATACAAATTCACCACGTTTTAGTGATTCAATTCCAGATTCAAGCGACATGAAATAAAATCGCTTCTGGACTAATTATAAAGTTTACTATAAAATTGGTAATTACCATAAAAATAGTAAAAGGTTAATTTTATTTTAAAATGTATTTCCCTAAAATATCGGTTTCAATGTTAAGTTTATCGCCGATATTTTTTGTTTTAAAATTAGTAATTTCCATTGTATGAGGAATTAAGCAGACAGAAGCAAGATTATTTTTAATATTTACAACAGTTAAACTTATTCCATCAACTGCGATTGAACCTTTTTTTACAACATATTTTGATAAATTTTTTGGAAGTTCAAACCAAACTTGTACTTCTTTAGGTTTATTTTGTATTTTCTTAATTACACCAACTCCATCAACATGACCTAAAACAAAATGCCCTTCTAATCTATCACCAGTTTTTAGACTACGCTCTATGTTAACAATGTCACCTGGTTTTAGATTTCCTAAATCAGTTTTAGTAGTAGTTTCATCTATCATTTCAAAAATACAACTAGATTTAGACAGTTTTGTAGCAGTAAGACAAACTCCGTTCAAAGCTACACTTTGTCCAATCTTTAGACCTTTGGCATGTTTTCCCAAATTTACAGTCATTTGAATTGCACTTCTATTCTTAGTATTTTTTGAAATTTTTTCGACTTTTCCAATCCCTTCAACTATTCCAGTAAACATCATTTATTGTAAAAATTCTTTGTATAAATTGATTTTCCTATGATTAAAAATTATTTTTTATTTTTTAATATTTCAAATTCATTTTGACAAAATTGATGAAAAACGGAGCATTTGTTTTTTTTGGCATCGGTTTGGATTAGTGCCATATCTTTAATTAAAACTCCTTGTGCAGCTAAAAATGCTTCATCTTCCATACCTAACTTTTCATATATTTGTGATTTAGCAATTGATGCCTCATGTAAACTAGAATCTGCCATTTGTGCCTCATCATAATATTTTATAGATTCCTCATAATTTCCTAAATGACTCAGAGAAATAGCCTTATTCATTAATGCCGTTGTATCCTTACTATTTAGTTTTAGAACTTTATCATAAAATTCTAAAGCCTCTTTGTGTCTGTCTAATTCATTTAATGATAAACCCATACTATTGAGTGCCCATATATCATTAGAGTCCACATCAAGAATAATTTTACAATATATCAATACTTCATCATATTTCCTTAATTGTTCAAGAGAATAAATTTTATTTTTTAATGCATAAGTGTCAAGGGGTTTTATTTTTAATACTTTATCACAATAATGAATTGAATCTTCAAATTTTCCTAAATGTAGTAATGCTAATGCAGAATTTTGTAATCCAACCATATCATCAGGGTTACTATCAAGTATCTTTTTACAATAATTCAACATCTCATCAAATTTTCCAGATTCAAACATTCTAGTGATTACAACAGTAGGATCAAGTAAGTTAATCAATTCAGTTCATTGTTATAATATAATATCATGTCTTTATTCTATTCGAAAATTAAATAAAAATCGAGAGATGCTTTAAATAAAATTATTTCAAAGCTTTTCTAAGTACTTCATTTAGCACTTTAGAGTAGCTATATGAAACCTGTTCTTGTTGAATCATTTTTGCTTGACGAAGTCTTAGTTTTTTATCTAAATCTTCATCAATCATTATTGTTACACGTTTACTCATTATATTATCAGTAATAATGTATGATGATTAGAATATAACATTGTATGACCAAATATGGAAATGACTAATAATTTCTTTAAAAGACTAAGTTGTGGGATTATTTTTTATAATTTCAAGTAATGCTTTGGCTTGTTTATAATGAACCTCATCAATCATTTTTCCATCTATTGTTGTTGCGCCTTTTCCTTTCTTTGTAGATTCTAAATAATATTTACATACTTTTTCTGCCCATTGAATTTCCATTTTATTTGGATAGAAAATTTTATGAGTTACAGAAATTTGGTCTGGATGAATAATGCTTTTTCCTGAATAACCTAAACTTTTTCCAATGGTGCAATCATTTTCAAGTCCTTTAATGTCATTAAGATCCTGCCAAATAGCATCAATTGCAGATATTCCTGCAGCCCTTGCATCGACAGGAATCTTTGCTCTAGAGTACTTTCCACCTTCAGAATCTTTTGTATATTCAATTCTTAAATCATTTAAGAGATCAAAAACGCCAAAAACAACTGCGGGAATTCGTTTACTACAAGAAGCAATATTGTATGTATTAACCACACCTTCTGCTGATTCTATAGAAGGAATAATTTGAATTGGTTTTAATTTACGTTTTTTTTCCAAGACTAAAAGATTTTTTTCAATTTTCTTCATCTCACCAACATTGTTTACTTTTGGAATTACAATTCCATCAATTCCTTTTTGAATTACTTTATTAAGATCATCAGGAATTTTTCCAGATGATGGAGCATTTGTTCTAACAAAAATTGATGACATGTATTGAGTACGATTCAAGAGGGCATCTTTTATAAGATTTCTAGCATTTTCTTTTTCTGATTCAGGAATTGAATCTTCAAGATCAAAACACACGATATCTGCTTGTAATGTTTTCGCTTTTTCTAAAAAACGTTGATTATTACCTGGTACAAAAATTAAACTACGAAAAAGTTGTGTCAATGTATATTTCAGTATTTTTTGGATTGATTAAGATTTTGGTTTTGAGAAAAATGATTTTATACAGTTATTATCTCAGATGCTGCTTTTCTGAGCCTGTTCATTATTGCAAATCCAAGGTTAGAATTATCAATTTCCCTCATAATTATTACATCAACTTTTTGTTCATCTAAATCTCTAAATGTTTTGTAAAGATTACTTGCGATTAACTTCTTTGTTGCTCCAATGAATTTAGATTTTACAAATGGGGTTTTTTTTATATTTTTATTATTTATAATACCAACAAGTTTTTTTTCTGATTTAAATTTTTTAATCAATTCTTGAGTCTTTTTTTGTGTATTTTGTATATTACCTTCAATTAGAATTATTTTTGCGTTAGGTGAGTAATGTTTGTACTTCATTCCAGGTGATTTTACCTTAACTATTGTTGATTTTTTCCCCAATAAACTTGGATGATATTCAATTTTTTTTAGTATCTTTTTTAATTCAGAATAAGAAATTTTGCCAGGACGTAATAAAGTTGGG
>DATIFS010000003.1:0-10867 GCA_035455105.1 Nitrosarchaeum sp. | reverse complement strand
GTTAGGAGTACTCTCTGCAGTTTGTGATGCTAATATTGAAAGAAGTAGAGAATACGGAGAAAAATATTCAGTAAGACACTATAACAAATTAGATGATTTGATCAAATATGAAGAATTTGACGGTGCTTTTGTTGTAACTCCTACTTCAACTCATACAGAAATTGCAACAAAATTGCTGGAAGCAAAAAAACATGTTTTTGTAGAAAAGCCAATGACGTATAAATCTGAAGATGGTCAGAGAATTTTAGAGTTAGCAGAAAAAAATAAAGTGATTCTAACATGTGGGTATATTGAGCGTTTTAATCCTGCAGTAGACATTGTAAAGAAATTTGTTAAAGGAAAAAAATTTGGGGAACTGGTAATGCTGGAATTTCATCGTGAAAACAGAATGCCATTACATATCAAAGATGTGGGAATAATTTATGATACTTCTGTACATGACATTGATACTGCAAATTGGTTGTTTGATGATACTCCTCAAGTAGTTTTTGCAAGATCAGGTAGAATAAATCATGAACATGAAGATTTCGCAAGCATAATGTTAGGATATAAAAATGACAAAGTGGCAATTATTTCATCAAATTGGATAACACCAAAAAGAGTAAGGACGTTTACTGCTGTATGTACGGATGCAATAATCACATCAGATTTTATTTCACAAGAAGTAAAAGTAGAGAAAAAAGAAGAGACTGAGATTCCACGTAACGAAAAACAAGAACCATTGTTATTAGAAATCCAAAGTTTTTTGGGAGCCATAGAAGGAAAAAATGAGCTAATTGTAAAACCACAGCAAGCAGTCAATGTAACAAAAATAGCAGAAGCAGCACTTTTATCTAGTCAAAATGGGATCCCCATCTATCTGGATTTAAAATGAATAAATCAATGATAGATATTTTAGCATGTCCGATAGACAAGAATTATCCATTAGAATTATACGCAATCAATGAAAAAAACGATGTTGTCTCAGAAGGGGCGTTATTTTGTTCCAAATGTTCAAGATTTTATCCCATTATTGAAGAAATACCAATAATGTTACCAGATGAATTAAGAAATAAAGAACAAGAAATAGAATTTCTTACAAACAATAAGAAAAATCTGCCCGAAAAAATTATTACTAAAGCAAATCCATGGCATTTGTGATATAGTTGGTCATTAATTATATTTCAGAAAAAGCAAAAATTGGGGATAATGTCAGAATTTGGCATTTTTCATATATTGGAGATAATGTTGAGATTGGAAACAATGTAAAGATTGGTTCATTAGTACATATTGATTACAATGTAAAGATTGGAGACAATACAAAGATAGAAGGGCAAGCATATATTCCACCTCTTTCAAGAATTGGGAAAAATGTGTTCATAGGACCTGCTGCTGTATTAACAAATGATCCATATCCAATGTGTGATAAAATGATCGGGGTCACCATAGAAGATAATGCGGTAATTGGAGCACGAGCTGTAATTAAGGCAGGGGTAACTATTGGGAAAAACAGTGTTGTTGCCATGGGCGCTGTAGTAACTAGAGATGTTCCTGAAGATTCTGTTGTCATAGGAGTTCCAGCTACAATAAGATACACACGTAAAGAGTATGATAAAAAACAAAAACAATGGAAAGAAAGCTAAAATTTAATTTCTTTTTTAAATATCCAATTCTTTAATTTTGATAATATTAATATCCAAATTATCACTAGAATTATCGCAATAGTTGCTTTAATTATAGAAGCGATTAAAAAATCAAAATCACCATAACCAGAGATAGTAAGTGGGCCTAAAATCATCACGAGAACTCCTCCACCAGCAAGGATTAAGATCCACATTACAAATACAAATCCAAAAAGACCTATCTTCAAATTGACATCCTCATCATAAATGCTGTGATTATTGCAAGTATTCCTGAAAAAATGGCTAGTTTAAAAATTGCATACCCAACTTGTTTTTCAGATAAAGGTCCACCAGCAAGGATTAATCTAACCAAAGTTATAGGTGCAGTCTTATCATTAGTTGCTTTTAGTTTGAAATCTTCTGTATGTTCTACAGGTTTTCCTTTTATTTGTCTGTGTTCTACAATTCGTTTCATGCTTGAGAGAAACAAAAAGGAGTTAATTACAGCGGGTAAAAGCGCTATAGCTGCAATAATTTCTACATGACCAATAATTGCAATTGCTCCATACATGGCACCTAAAGCCAAAGCACCAGAATCTCCAGGAAATATCTTACTTGGGATTTTATGATATTTATAAAATGCTAGTGAAACAATTCCTAAAGGCAAACTGATTATAGCTACTTCATAATTTTGTAAAATAAATAATGCTACACTTAATGAAAAACTTGCAATTATCATAAAACCACTTGCTACACCATTCAAAACATCAATAGAATTAATTGTGTTACCAGTAATTGGAATCATAAAAATTACGAGTCCTAAATAAAGAGCAGGTATTTGGACCGTTCCAAATAAAGGAAATACCAGATGTGGGCTATATGCTCCAAGAAAGATTATGGGTACTGATGCAACTACTAAAGCAACTGGTTTAAACCATCCACCCATAACTTTTCTATCATCAACATAACCAATTACAAATGCAATAAAACTTGTAATCACTATTGCAAGAATTTCATTGAGTTGGAAAAAAACATACAAAACAAGTTCAGATGTAATAATTCCTGCGATAATTGAAGGTCCACCTGGTCTCACTACCATTACTTGATCTTTTTTGTTCATGTCTGGAACTGCAAGATTTCTTGTTTGTAAAAATTTGATTAGGTATGGAATAGTAAGATATACTGTAAAAAATGCAACAATGCATGAAACTATTGAGGGTATTATCAATTCTGTCAATTATCTAACCTTACGTAATTCTGACTTTATGTTATCTGCAATGGTTGAACCAATTTTATCTACTTCTGCTAATTTATTCACCGGAATTTTTTCCAAATCATCAAGGGTCTTAATTCCATGTTTATAGAGCATTCTTGCTCTTATACGACCAATTCCCTTTACTTTAACTAAATCCAACAATTCCTCTCTAATTCCATATACAATTCGTCTTCGTAGATTCTCCAATTCATCAAGGAGATCTATACGTTCAACATGTTTTGAAATTTCTCTAAGACAATAAAACAGCCAATCTGCAGTTTCAACCATTCTATGCATATCACCTGATTCTATTCCAAGACTATCAGAAAGAGTCAATTCTGAGGATTCTGTAATCCAATATTGCAAAGCAAGTAAACTCCTAGAACAGTCATATTCAGATATTGGTGTTAAAAGCTCAGAAGAGTTATGTTCTATCATCATACTCGCAATTTCATAATCCTTATTTCGAAGAGAGAATTTTGGAAAAAATTCATCACAGTTTGAGATCAGGTGTAAAAATCCAAAAGAGTGTTTTCTTTCTGGAGATACATTTTCAATTGAATCTCTAAAGTAAGTAGCAGTAAGAGGATCAATGTATAACATAGAAGTCTTTTTTCCAAATTCTGTTGCAGCATATCGTTCACCTTTTTTAATTATTAAAAATGTATTTATAAGAAATCGTAAAGAGATATCAATTGCAAATTTCATTGTTGCTTTTCTTGATTGAATTCCACCGAATGTTTGCAAAAAGAAATCAAGAATCTCTTCTTTTTTAATTCCAGGATTTGTTACAATAAGACTCAATACATGAGTTCTTAGTGATTTATCATCTGTAATTTTTGATATTATTGGTTCTGGTTCTCCACGGATATAGTACTCCATTAAATCATCACTGTTTCCATTTCCAACAATTATTGATTCTCCATAATCATCATATTGTGGTCTTCCAGCTCTGCCGCATAGTTGTTTGTATTCCAAAATACTAATAGGTCTATTGCCACCAACTTTTGCATTGTATCTATTGATATTTGATATAACAACTCTTCTTGCAGGAAGATTTACACCAGCAGCTAATGTAGGTGTGGAAGACAATAATTTGATCGTTCCTTTACGAAATTCAGTTTCTATTGTTTGTCTACAATTTTGATTCAATCCAGCATGATGAAATGCGACTCCTTTTTTTATCAATATTGCAAGAGTTTTCACTAATTCTGTATGCTCATTATCAGATAGAATTTTTTTTGAAATTTTTTCTAGTTCTTCTGATTCTTTTTTTTCTAGAAATTGTGAAATAGTATCAGCTGCTTTGGTTGCAAGTGCTTTTGAACGAGTTCTAGTTTCTGCAAAAACTAGCGATTGTCCTCCATCTTTTACAGATTGTACACCTAAATCAATAGGAATTCCGCGGATACTAGGCTCAACATTAAATTTTTTACCATCACTCATGATTACTTGTCCTGCATCATATACTCCTTCAGTAAGAGGTACAGGTCTCCAATCATTTTGTACCAAAATACAATCAAGCCAATTTGCAATTTCATTAGAATTTGTTATTGTTGCGCTAAGACCTACAATCTGTGGTTTAGATGATAAAAGTTTTAGTTTTGTTAAGATCATTTCCAGTGTTGGTCCTCTACTTTCATCGCCGATCAGATGAATCTCATCTGCAATAACTAGTCCTATTTCATCAATCCATTCAGCATTGTGTCTTAGTATAGAATCCATTTTCTCATTTGTTAAAACAAGCACATTGTTTTTTTCAAGATTTTTTTCAATATTTTCAAAATCTCCAGTAGAGATACCTACTTTGATTTTTTTTCCTAAATCAATTTTTTCTAACTTTTTAAATTCTGTAAATTTTTCAGCAGCTAACGCTCGTAGAGGACTAAGATAGATAACTTTACCAGTATTTTTTGAAAGGTAGTTAATCATTGCAAGTATCGCTGTAAGAGTTTTTCCGCTTGCAGTAGGAGCAGAAACTAGTATGCTTTTTCCATCAATCAGTCCTGCATCAATGCAATCAGCTTGAGGTGGATATAATTTAGAAAATCCTTCAGACAGTAAAAAATCAATTGCTGTTTTAGGGAGATTTAGTTTTTCAATTCTCATACTCGGTTATAATGACCGGGTTTTGATTCATAAATAGATGCTTCGCGGAGCATTCTTCGGATATAGTTACGTGCTTCTTCTTCAGTGAATTTTTCTGTTTTTTCTAATTCTTTGACAAATGATCTTTCTTCAACAGCAATTTTGTTGTCACCTTCCATTGATTTTAAAACATCCATAAACAATTGCATCTTTGATACCTCGCTTCTTGGTCTTCCTTGTAAGACTCCAAGATCTACTTTACCAGTATTAACATCAACTCCTGCATCTTGAAGCATGCTTTGAATCAAAAATATGGCTCGTTCTGCATCTTCTTCTTCTACTTTGTCCTTCATTAGTAATCTTGCCCTAGCAGTTGAAAGTCTAATGATACCTTCTAATTGTCTAGGAGTAACGGTAATCATTTCTTCAGACTCTACATTTCTCATTTGGAGATAATATTCCAAAATTTTTTCCTCTGCTTCTTTTGTCAAATTAGGACTAGATCTTTTTGCATATGAAAGATATTTTGTTAGAATATCAACATCGATTACAGAACGTTTGTCAGTTCCTTGAGGTGTATGTAATTCAATAATATGTCTAGCAATTTTTTCATCTTTTTCTCTTCCAGGAATATCACGTACCACAAAAATCAAGTCAAATCTGGTCAATAATGGAATAGGTAAGTTTACATTTTCTGTGATGTTTTTGAATGGATCATATTTGCCATACATGGGGTTTGCAGCTGCCAAAATTGAAGTTCTTGCATTTAATGTTGCAACAATGCCACCTTTTGCAATACTTGCAGATTGTTGTTCCATGACTTCATGTAATGCACTTCTATCTTCAGGTTTCATCTTATCAAACTCATCAATACATACGAGACCTTGATCACCAAGAACTACAGCACCTGCCTCTAACATCATAATACCTGTTTTATCACGAACTACAGCTGCAGTAAGACCTGCAGCAGTTGAACCTCTACCTGATGTGTATAATCCTCTTGGCGCAATTCTTGCACAAAATTTTAACATCTCACTTTTTGCAGTGCCCGGATCACCTACAAGAAATACGTTAATGTCACCTCTAATTTTGCTACCATCACCAAGTAATCTTTGAGTTGAACCAACAATCAATAACAAAATAGCTTCTTTGATTAGTGATTGTCCCTGTATGTGAGGTGCAAAAGAATCAATCAATCTTTGATAAATATTAGGACTTTGAGAAAGTGTTTTAATCATTTTTTCATCCTCAGGTGAGACCTCTTCTCTTTGTATTTTACGAGAGGTCTTTGATCCTCTTCCCCCTAAAAATTCAATATTATTTCCTTCAATTCGTAATCTGTATAATCCACTGTGCCCCCTAATTATGCCTGCAACTGCTTCTTGTTCCACTCTAACTATTCCTGTAAGAATAATTCTATCACCTGGCCTTGCATTATCTACAAGATCCTGTCTAATTGTTACATCAATATAGTGAGGCAATTGCCCTGGAGGAAGATCTTCAGGAAGTTCTTGTAATCTAAGAATTTGAAAATCTATGAATTTGCTTGCTTCTGGTTTTAATTCAAAATCCCTGTGCTTGCAACTTGGGTTATCACATACTATTGGAATTTTTACATCCATTCCTTTTAGTTGAATTACTTTTGTTTGATGTTCATCAGGACAAATAAACACAAGTTCTTTTGCTAGTGGCTTTACTTCTGATGCCCTAACTACCATACCTGAAACACTAGTAATGTTTCCAATAGTTTCGGCATTGATTTGTCTTAGACTTCTTTGAAGTGGATAATTTACTAGTCTTACACGAACTTCATCTTTAATTTTTTCAGCATAATCAGGAAATCTTGTTTGAAGCGCTTCTTTTATTGCTCGTGAAAATGCATTTAAAATTCTATCAGGATCTGTTGAAAAAATAATTTCTATTTCTGGTTCTACTACAAGATCATTGTAATCTACAAGAATGAATTTTGCACCTTTTGGCATCATCTCATCTATTTGTTCAACGTACTTGTAACTGCCAGACTTGTCTTTAAATCGTGTAAGAAAATCCTTTACTTTATCGGATAATGCAGATTCGGTGAAAGTGCTAGTTTGAACTTTGCTCATTTAAATTTCCTCTAATTTGTTTTTCAAATTCTATACTATTATCGTAAATAGTTTTAAAGAAAATCTTTTCTTCAACAGTTAATTTACTATACAATTCAGAATTAAGTTTTGTAGAGTCTGCAAGTTTTACAAGTTTTCCTCTTCTCATTCTAAATAATTCCAACATTATACTTTCGACATGATTAAAATCGTCACGGTTCAAATTTTTCATTGATTCTTTTAGTTTAATGTAAAAATGAGGATCAAGAGTAGACATTTGATATTCACCTACCATCTTTTCTTTTGACAATGCTTGTTTTAGCTCAGTAATCATATCAGGAGTTTCCATAGTTGCAAGTTTGTTTTGAGATAGTATTGTTCCTATCCATTGTGGTAAATTCAAGACTTCACCTTGAGTACCATTAATTTTGATGCCTGCTACATTGAATTTAATATCATGGTTTATGGTAACTTTAGAATCCTTTAGGCCATATCCAATAGAGTGTAATTTTTCTATTTTATCAATTTCCATCGTAAGATCACTATTTCTCAACAGGTTCCTGATGTAATGGATCGATCAATTCTATTCACTATTTTGTGAGATCAATTGATCCTATTAATTTCGATTTATTAGTGGGAAATAGACTAGAAGATCACATGTTATCAACAGGCATGTGGGTAGAAAAATACCGCCCCTCAAAGCTTTCAGAAATAGTAAATCAAACAGAGATCATAGGCAGTCTACAAGCTCTAATTAAAGATCCAACAGATATGCCACATCTGATGTTTTCTGGTTCTGCAGGAGTGGGTAAAACAACTACTGCATTATGTATAGCCAGACAAATTCTCGGTGAATATGCTAGAGACTATACTCTTGAGCTAAATGCATCAGATGAAAGAGGAATAGGCATGGTCAGAGAAAAAGTAAAGAAATTTTCAAGATATGCAGGAATGGTAGATGTTCCATTTAAAATAATTATTTTGGATGAGGCAGATGAAATGACATCAGATGCACAAACTGCACTTAGACGAATAATTGAAGACACTGCAAAATATTGTAGATTCATCTTAATTGCAAATAACATCTCAAAAATCATAGATCCTATTCAAAGCAGATGTGCTACTTTCAAGTTTACAACAATTTCCGAAGAAGATATGATAAATCATCTAGAAAACATAGCTAAGAAAGAGAAAGTAAAATCAGATAAAAAAGGACTAAAGGCAATTTATAACTATTCAGAAGGAGATCTTAGACATGCTATCAATTTACTACAGGCAACTGCAAGTCTTGGTGAAATAACTGAAGAGCATGTAAAGACATCAGCTGGTCTTACAAAAACTAGCGATGTAGATGAGGTTCTAAAAATGGCACTATCAGGAAAAGTTGTTGAAGCAAGAGAGAAAATGATTGAATTGATCAAAGTTTATGGAATGTCAGAGTCTGATTTTCTAAAATACATCAATTCAGCTGTCTTCAAATCAAAACATGACAAACTATCAGAAATTTTACAAGTAATTGCAAAATATGATTATAGAATTTTATCTGGGGCAAATTCTGAGATTCAGCTTTCAGCACTTTTAGCCGAACTTAGTACATTAAAGTAATTTGTATTACTAATTTTTAAAAAATAAAATAGACCAAAAAAATTGTCGTTGTGAGAATCACAGTATTATTTTTCAATAGTTAGCAGTTTTTTCCAAAACTGTCATTAGTTGAAAATCATAATTGAAGTATTTCAATTAACAATACAACAAAATTTACAATTATTTTACCAAAGTAATGTAAACGCAGAGAGAGGGATTTGAACCCCCGGGTGCTTGCGCACACAGGCTCTCAAGGCCCGCGCCCTACCGAGCTAGGCGACCTCTGCAAAAAATGATGGATAACAGTGATTAAAATTTGTTGAGTATTAGAAAAATAGAAGTCTAGAAAAATAAGAAAAAAGAAAATAATTCTTTAATCGTGTGCGTGTGGATTGCCGCCGCCAGTCATTTTGACAAATGTACCTGCAGCTTTTTCATGCCATTCTATGTTTGCTTGTTCAATTCGAATAGCTCCTGTAGGACATATTTCCTGACAAGCCATACAAACTGTACAATCATGTTCTCGAATTGGCTGTGATTTATCAGTATAGTCTAATCTTTCATCTTGTTCAGTTTTTCCAGTTCCTTCAAAAACTTTGCCAACTACATCTTTAGCTGGAATGTCTTGTTCGGTTCTGTACCACTGAAATGTTTGAACTGGACATACACTCATGCATGAACCAGCTGCAATGCAAGAATCCCAATCAACTGCTACTGTTGTACCATGAATGCCTAGTGGAACTTGTTCTTCTCCACGGGCTTCATATGCTGCTTTTACATCTTCATTTGAGAATGCTGCGCCTTCTGGATTTCCTTTACCCCAAATCCAATGAAAATTCTCACCATTTGCATGGCTAGTTTTTCCAACTGGTTTGTCGTTATGACAAAAATCTTCAGGTATAACTAATTCTACCATACAGAATTATTATCAGAATATTATTTAAAGCTAGACAAAATTAGTTTGGACTAAATTATAATTTAACTCATTTTTAGGCATATTTTATGTATGTTAAAAATAATAAAAAATAGGAAAAGAATTATTTTTTATTGTGTGACTAAAAGTTTATGCACCAGGCTTTACAAAAGAACCCGCTGCTTTCTCATGGGCTTCCAAGTTGGATTGATCTACTTTGATAGCTTGTGGTGGACAAACTGATACACATGCCATGCACCAAATACAATCATGTTCTCTAATTGGATCTGCTTTGTCAGTGAGATCTTTTCGTTCTTCTTTAACTGAACTCCCAGTTCCCTTAAAAGTTGCATTTAATGCTTCAGTGTTAGAAATATCTTTTTCAGTTCTATACCATTGAAACACTTGAACTGGACATGATTCAATACATGCACCATCTGCGACACAAGAATCCCAATCAACTGCTACTAATGTACCGCTAACACCTAGTGGAACTTGTTTTTCTCCACGAGCTGTGTAAGCTGCTACAACATCTGCATCAGCAAATACTTCGGCTTGTGAACCGTCGGTGTTTTTTGTTTTACCAGGACCCCATACCCAATGAAAGTATGGAGTACCTTCAAGACTGATTTTTCCAATTGGTTTCAAACCTTCTGGGAAATTTTCTGCTATTGGCATGATTCAATTTCCATTCAGATATTATTTAAAGCTAGACAAAATTAGTGGGGACTAAATTCAACTACGATAAAAGTTCTGTGCTCAAAACCTATTTGGAATTTCCTTACGTTCATATCGTTTGAAGTTTAGATATAACAAATGGATATTATCAAATTTGATGTTTACAGAGGACCAAACATCGGTATTTACATTAACACAAATGATGATTTTGTTTTTGTTCCAATGGGTTTTGCCCAATCTAAAGCTGAAAAGCTTGCAGAATATCTAAATGCTCAAGTTGTGTATTCTTCTGTTGCAAATACTCGTCTTTTAGGAGCATTAATGGTTATGAATAACAATGGAATTTTACTTCCAAAGACGGCATATATGGATGAATATGAATTTCTAAAAAAAGAAACCAAGATGGAAATTGGAGTATTAGATTCAAAATATACAGCACTTGGAAATATAATTTGTTCAAATGATAAGGGAGCAATTGTATCTCCATGGTTATCAAAAGATGATTGTCAAACAATAAAACAAGTCTTAGGAGTAGAAGTTTTACAGAAAAGAATTTCTGGTTTTAATCAAACTGGAGCAGTAATGGTTGCAAATAATTCCGGGGCTGCAATTCATCCCGAAGCTGATGAAGAAGATATGAAGATAATTGCAAATGTAATGGGGG
>DATIFS010000002.1:0-2470 GCA_035455105.1 Nitrosarchaeum sp. | reverse complement strand
CTAAAAGATGCAAAAACAATTTTTGATAAAATACCTGGTTCTGCATTTACAAATGGTGGATTTTTAAAATTTGGTCCTGATAAAAAATTGTATGTGGGAACTGGAGCTGTTTCTGATTCATCACACCTACCACAAAGTCTTGATTCATTATCTGGAAAAATTTTGCGATTAAATGATGACGGTACAATTCCTGATGACAACCCGTTTCCAAACTCACCTGTTTACTCTTTAGGACATAGAAACCCACAAGGAATGACTTGGGACAATAATGGCCAGATGTATTTGGCAGAACTTGGACCTGAAAAAAACGACGAGATTAATCTAATTAAACCTGGAAAAAATTATGGTTGGCCTGAACAACAATGCTCAGGTGATGCAAAATTTGAAAATGCAATAATGTGCTATGATCCAAGCATTGAGCCTAGTGGAATACTTTACTATTCTGGTACTAAGATAAATTTAGAGTCTCATTTTGTTATGGCTTCCCTTAGGGCTACTAATCTATATCAATTGGATTTTACTGATGGTCTTAGCTCTCAAAAAACCATTCTAAGCGGGGTCGGGCGTATACGCGATGTAGCCCAAGGTTTGGATGGAAGTCTTTATGTAATTACTTCAAATACTGATGGCAAAGGTTTTCCAGATAGTATGGATGATAGATTATTGAGGATATTGAAATGAGTGATTCATCTATTTCAAAATTCTTTGAAAAAACTAGAAAGGAGCGATTAGACATTGTACGCAAGTTTGCAAATCTATCTGATAAAGAACTAGAAATTTTACAAAGTAACGATGGTGGAATAAATTTTGAAAAAGCTGATAACATGGTAGAAAATGCAATTGGTACTTTTTCCTTACCTCTGGGAATAGCAACTAATTTTCAAATTAATGGAAAAGACTATCTGATTCCAATGGTAATTGAAGAGCCATCTGTAATTGCTGCGGCTTCAAAAGGTGCAAAAATTGCAAGAATCAGAGGAGGATTTGAAGCAACGGCTGATGAGTCTTACAGCATTGGACAAATTCAGATATTGGATGTTGATATTGATTCAGCGATAAAAAAAATACTGGATTCATCCAAAGAAATAATCACACTTGCAAATTCACAGAGCAACACACTATCTAAAATGAATAAAGGTGCAAAAGAAGTATCTTGTAAAGAAATTAACACTCCATTAGGAAAAATGCTGATTGTTGAATTATTAATTGACGTTGGTGATGCAATGGGGGCAAATGTTACAAATACGATGTGTGAATCTATTTCACCTCTGTTGGAAAAAATCACTGGAGGAAGAATACTCCTTCGTATTCTGTCAAATTATTCCACACGTAGAATTGCAAAAGCAACAGCAGTTTTTGATAAAAACGAAATTGGAGGGGAAGATGTAGTTGATGATATTATTCTGGCATATCAGTTTGCAGACAATGATGTTTACAGGGCAGTCACTCATAACAAAGGAATTATGAATGGCATCATAGCTGTTGCCAATGCAACAGGTCAAGATAGTAGAGCAATTGAAGCTGCTGCAAACGCATATGCTGCAAGATCAGGCCAATACCGTTCTCTTAGTAAATGGATTAAAGACAGCAATGGGAATCTAGTTGGTTCTTTGGAATTACCCTTATCTGTTGGAATCGTCGGGGGAATTGCAAATGTTCATCCACTTGCCCAAGTCTGTATGAAAATACTTGGAATTTCTTCTGCTCAGGAGCTTGCATGCGTAATGATTGCAACTGGCCTTGCTCAAAATTATAGTGCCATTAGAGCATTATCTACAGAAGGAATACAAAAAGGGCACATGAGATTACACGCAAGAAATCTTGCAGCAGCTGCAGGAGCAAAACCTGATCAAATAGATAAAATCGTACAGAAAATGATTGAAAATAAAAAAATTTCACTTGATCAAGCTAAAGAAATAATGCTTAGTTTAGATCTATAATTCCTTTATTGCTTTTAGAAATTCTTTATCTTTCCAAATTTTTTGTTCTGGGTAACAATTCAACATTTTACCATTTGGAATATCATAAAATTTCCAGTTATTGCATTCTTTATCATATTCATATGGATCTGTATTTTCATATTTCCAATCAAAACCATTAGTAATATTTTCATCAGGATAATTATGTCCTCTAATCAATGAAATAGAATTTTGTTCATAATTTACTTCGATTTTTGCATATAATGTATTTGGATATAGATAGATTACATGAGAATGTGAGGTTATTGCATCAAATTCTTTTTGTGTAACATACTCACTATGTAACATTATGATCTTATCATATTTTGATAATATGTCTGGATTTTTGTCCAGTTCTATATCTGTAATTGAATCATATCCTAATAATTTTAAAACTTTCGCTGCATTTGCACTAGACTGCTCACCTAATTCATCTACTGATACAATTTTTGTTGTTGTGCAAGTGTCACACTTTCCATTGTAAAAATCATAAAATCCATTTTTTGAATATG
>DATIFS010000001.1:0-10454 GCA_035455105.1 Nitrosarchaeum sp. | reverse complement strand
ATTTTTTTTGATTGCAACATAAGATGACCTCGGGTTGGAATATAATCGGGAAGTTTGTATTCTTTTTCCATACCGATTCTCATCGCTGGCAGAAACAAATAGTGATGATACACAATGTCTTTTCCAATAAAGTGATAAATGTCAGCGGTATTCCAAAATTCTTTTCCATCCAGTCCTTTATCATTTAGGAATTTAATTGAGGTAGAAATGTAAGCAAGATGGTTATCAAACCAACCATAAAAGACCTGATCTTTTGCTTGTTCTACAGGAATTGGCACTCCCCAAGTAATATCTCTTGTAATATCCCAATCCACTAGCCCATCTTGAATCCAGTTTTGAACATATTTTTTTACATCTTTTTGTAAATGCGGGCTTTGTTCAAGCCATTCATTTAGACTATCAACAAAGTTTGTAAGCTTGAAAAAATAGTGTCTTGTTTTTTCTTTTACAGGCGGATTTTTACATATTGAACACCTGGGGAAATCAATTTCTTCTGGAACTCTACCACATTTTTCACATAAATCAGAGTATTGATCTTCTGCCTTGCAGTAAGGGCATGTTCCAATCACATACCTGTCAGGAAGAAACTTTTTGTCAAACTTACAATAAAACTGGACAATTTCTTTTTCGTAAATGTGGTTGTTTTCGTTCAATTTTTTAAATACTTCCTGAACAAATTTTACGTTTTCAGGCGAGCTTGTTCTATAAAATAAATCAAATTTTATTCCAAAGGCAGTAAAGTCATCATAGTCTCGTTTGTTCCAAAACTTCACATATTCTTCTGGGCTTTTCTTCTCCTTCTCTGCCTGTAATAGAATCGGAGTCCCAAAATCATCGGATGCGCAGATATAATATGCTTCTACTCCTTTTAGTTTTAGAAATCTTGTTGTTATATCAGCGGGAAGATACGTTGATGCAACATGACCAAGATGAATCTCACCATTAGCATAGGGCAATGCACTAGTGATGATTGCTTTGTTGCTCATTAAGTGAGTAAAACTCGAGACGAATTTAAGCTATCCCCAGCTGTGTGCATACTTAATCTGAGCTGCTGTCGGCTTATCGATTTTAACATCCATTGCTTCTAATGCATCGACTGCAATTTGTTTGTCTATCTCAGCTGGAACCGTTATCACTTTTTTGCCCATTTTTTTGTAATTCTTTGCAATATACATCATAGAGAGCAGCTGGTTTGAAAATGATTGTGCCATTACCTCTGGAGGGTGCCCTTCAGCAGCTACAAGATTTGCGATTCTTCCTTTTCCAATAAAATAGACGCGCTTACCATTCTTGAGTAAGCATTCATCAAGGTTGGGTCTTACTTCTTTTACTGATTTTGATTCGTTTAGTAAGAATTTTGCATCCACTTCGACATCAAAATGACCCACGTTACCCAATATTGCACCGTCCTTCATTTTCATGATGTGTTCTTTTCTTATCACTCCTGTCTGACCTGTTGCTGTGACAAAAATATCCCCAATCTTTGCAACCTCATCCATTGGCAAAACTTCGTAACCATCCATGTGTGCCTCTAAAGCTCGAACTGGATCAATTTCGGTTACATAGACTCTGGCTCCCATCCCTTTCATTCTAGCTGCAACTCCTCTTCCGACCCATCCATATCCTGCAACCACAACTCGTTTACTTGCAATAAGCAGGTTCATTGCTCTCAGATAACCATCAATTGTACTTTGTCCCGTCCCGTATCTGTTATCAAACATGTGCTTTGTGTATGCATCATTAACTGAAATGACAGGATATCGAAGTTTTTTCTGCTCTGCTAATGCTTGTAGCCTAATAACACCGGTAGTAGTCTCCTCAGTACCACCCATTATTTTCAAGGATGAAAATTTTTTGTCGCCATGAACTTTGCTGTGGCAATCAGAACCATCATCTGTTAGAATTTGTGGTTTGTGGTTAAGCATTTTTTCAATGCACCAGTCATACTCTTTTGGAGTCTGCCCTGCCCACGCGTATACATTAATGCCGTTTGCGGCAAGAAATGCGGCAATATCATCTTGTGTTGAAAGTGGATTTGCGGCACATACATTGACTTCAGCACCTAAGACTTTTGCACCCATAATCAAAACTGAAGTCTCCTTTGTAATGTGCAAACAAATCCCTAGTCTAATACCTCGTAATGGTTGTGATTTTTTTAAACGGTTAATGGTATTTGTAAGAATCTTCATGTGATCTTTTGCCCACTCGTGTGAAAGCTTTCCTTTTTCTGCAAGATGTGGATCTTTTATCTTACTCACAAATGGTCTCAATTTGAAGGAGTATAAAATGGTATCAAATGAAAATGTAAATATTGATCAGATGTCGGTTTGAAAAACATGGTTTGGAAAAAAGTTGCAGAAAAAAATGAAATCCCAGAGGGTAAGGGAAAGGAATTTGTAGTCGATGGAAAACATATTGCGATTTTTAACCAAAATGGATATCATGGTTTGGATTCCATATGTGTTCATCAGGATGGTTCTCTTGCGCCAGGAAAGTTAGAAGGTGATATAGTAGAATGCCCTTTACACTTTTGGCATTATAACATCAAAACAGGCGAGCTCCTGGACTATATCAAAGGAGTAAAACTGCAAAAGTACAAGATCGAGGCAAAAAGCGATGGCCTTTATGTCGATGTCTGAAGAGGGCATAGTTTTAAAAATTTAATATTTGATTTACAATTATTGGAAAAATACCTTCAAGGAATAAAATAAGAATAGGAACAAATGTACTGATAATCCAGAAAAAAGACCAGCGCACTGGCGTTTTTACAGAGGGTAAAGTTAAGCGAATTCTTACTTCAAGTAATTTTCACCCCCATGGGATTAAAGTAGAATTAGACAATGGCAAGATAGGCAGAGTTCAGAAAGTATCCTAAAGAAAAATTATGAGTGGCTAGAAGTTTTGACTTTTTGTCTAGTCTGAAAGTTTAATTCCATAAAACCAATTTGATGAATATTGAATAAAACGCTCCTTGAGGAAATTATAAAAAAAGACTACCAGTCAATCCAGAACAAAATTGGAAGTTTTCTTTTAGCAGAGGTTTCACGAAGAGGATCATCTGGTGTAATTTTTGGACTCAGCGGAGGTATTGATTCTGCCGTTATTGCTGCAATATGTGCAAAATCATTGAAAGAAAAGTCACTTGCACTTGTCATGCCAGATTCCAAAATCACACCAAGAACAGATACTGAAGATGCACTCAATTTTGTAGACAAGCTTGGATTGGATTACAAGTTAATTGACATAAGTTTGGTACATTCAGAATATTCTAAATATCTTGAACCAAATACTTTAGCCCTTGGAAATCTAAGGGCCAGAATAAGATCAAACATTTTGTACTATTATGCCAACTCCAAAAATTTGCTAGTGCTTGGTTCAAGCGATAGAAGCGAATATCTAATAGGATATTTCACAAAGTTTGGCGATGGTGCGTCAGATCTTTTACCTATTGTTTCATTATACAAAACCCAAATTCGAGACCTTGCAAAATCCCTTGGAGTACCACCCTCAATAGTATCAAAGAAAAGTAGTCCAAGTCTTTGGCCAGGGCATATTGCAGAAGATGAGATTGGATTAAGTTATGAAGAAATTGATCTGATACTTTATTGTTTAACGGACAAGAATCTTTCATTACAGGAGACTGCAAGTCTTGCAGAAGTTGATCCTTTACTTGTTGATAAAATCCACAAACTGTACAAAAAAAGCGAACACAAGAGAATAACAGCAACAATCTGTCAATTATAAGAAACGGTGAGATTTTGAGAATTTTTGATACTCTGACAGAAAAGGAAAAAGAAATTGATGTATCTGGAACGATTAGGATGTATGTATGTGGAGTAACAGTATACGATGAGAGTCACATAGGACACGCAAGAACAATAATTGTGTTTGATACACTAAGAAGATTTCTAGAAAATTATGGAAAAAAAGTACAATTCATTCAGAATTTTACAGATGTAGATGACAAGATAATAAATCGTGCAAAACAGGAAAATGTTACGGCATTTGACATAAGCTCAAAGTACATTTCTCATTATTTTGAGGATTTTGACAGACTAAACATTAAACGAGCAGATATTCATCCAAAAGCAACAGAACACATTCAGGACATGCTAAATTTGATCAATGATCTTATTGCTAAAAATTATGCGTATGTTTCAAAAAACGGTGTCTACTTTTCTGTAGAGAAATTCAAAGAATATGGAAAACTTTCAAAGAAAAAAATAGACGACTTGTTATCTGGGGCAAGAATCGAGGTAGATGAAACTAAAAATGATCCACTTGACTTTGCATTATGGAAGTTTTCTGAAGAAGAACCCAAATGGCCAAGCCCATGGGGCGATGGTCGACCTGGTTGGCACATTGAATGTTCTGCAATGAGTTTGAAATATCTTGGTGAAAACTTTGAGATTCATGGTGGAGGTAGAGATTTAATATTTCCACATCATGAGAATGAAATTGCCCAGTCGGAATCTTATACTGGAAAACAATTTGCAAAGATTTGGATGCATGTAGGAATGATGACAATAAACGGTGAGAAGATGTCAAAGTCTTTGGGAAACATAAAATCTGTAAAATATGTCTTAGATCACTGGGGGCCAAACATAATCAGGCTATTTTGCCTCTCTGGTCATTATTCAAAACCAATTGATTATTCAGAAGAACTTCTCAAAGAGAACATTGTGAAATGGCGTCAAGTTGAAAACTGCTTTTTTGAACTAACTTTAGCAGAAGGTCAAGGTCCTACCGATGAGGTACAAAAAATAATCTTAGAAGCAAAAAAAGATTTTGATGAAGGATTAGAATCGGATTTCAATACACCTTTGGCATTAAGTTCATTTTTTAAACTTGTAAAAGAAATAAACAGAATTGCCGCAACCGAAATGCTAACACAGTCTATTGCGAAAATAGTTTTACCAGAATTTGAAAAAATGCTTGTGGTACTTGGTTTGCAAATTCCTAAAATAACAGAAGAAGAAAAACTAGCTGTCAATGAGTTAATTAGAAAACGCAACATGTCTAGAGACCAAAAACAATACCAAGAAGCAGATAAGATAAGAAACCAAATTTTAGAAATGGGAATTAGTTTAATTGATCACAAAAATAGAACACTTTGGATGAAACAAGAAAAAATTGGAATAGAAAACTAGGATTTTTTTGTTACTGCACTTACTAATGATACAACATCTCTGTCTCGCAGTTGATAGCTTGGTGGCAGTCTTACACCATATCTTAAATCCTTAGCATAGAGAAGTCCTTTTGTCAAATCAGTATGGATTTCTTTTGCAAGATCCTCTATTGTAGAACCATCTTTCATTAAGAGAAGGTCAGGTAACACTCTACCTTTTTTGTCAGAAAGTTTCTCGGGAACTGCAATAGGATAAATTGAATTCATTTTAAGTAGTTTGAAAACAGTCACGTTGATGGCAAATTGTACACCCGTTCTCATATATTCTCCAAGAATGTCTTGTGTGATAAAATCAAGAGCATCGGTTTGTTTTTTATTTAATTTATCCTTCTGCAGTATTTCAAATTGCTCAGAGCCTGGAACATATTTTATCAGGCCTGCATGTTCTGCCCTCCGTAGTGATAGTTCGCTGTCTGCGCTTGCTGGTACAACAATGCTATCAAAATATCTTTCTCTCAAACGGTCAAAGTTTTTGTCTGCACCAGGCAAGTCTATCTTATTTGCTACAATAAGAGTAGGCTTTGAGATATGCCTTAGATATGAAGCAAATTTTTTGCTGTCATGCACGTCAAAGTTATCAAAGTGTTTATCTTCTAATTTGGTTGCCTTTAACGCATCTTTTACATGATACTCTTTTACTCCGATTCCTCTAAACACATCGGTTAATGCGACAACTTGTTCCGTATCAGAATGAATTAGTTTAGAAATTTTATCTCGATTTCCTTCTAAAAGTTTTAGGTACCACATTATCAATTCCTCCTCGATATCAGCAACATCAGATATTGGATCTCCGCTACCTACATCAGTAATTTTTCCTGAGGAATCAACGCTTCCCGAAACATCAACTACATGCAATATGGCATCAGACTGAGTTGCCACTGAAAGAAATTGGTTTCCAAGACCCTTACCAGCCCATGCATCTTTTATCAACCCTGGAAGATCAATTAATTCAATTGGAATAAACCTCCATCCGTCGCTGCATTTTGAATTTTGTGGTTGGTCCTGGACGTTAAATTCTGTATGAACGCATGGAGTAATTGCATTAGCCATGGCCTTTTCTGGTTTTTTAGTAGTAAAAGGATAGGTGGAAATTTCTGAGTGAGAAAGAGTTGCAGCATTAAAGAAAGTAGTCTTCCCAGTATTTGTCTTACCAATGAGACCGATTTTTATTGGCATGAATTAATTTTAGAATTTGAATATTTATCTCTGCCGAACAAATTCAGCAATGATTTTGTTTTTCTTTGAGTTTAGTACTGGCGTTTTTGAGTTCATCAGAACACCACAATATTTCATCAAGTTCATCCTTGGTCAGTTCATCATTCCATTTTTCAAGAGCAAGTTTTGAAATTTGTGAGGAATTATACAATAGACTCCAAAAGGGATGGTGCTCTGCAGTAGCATAGGCAAGTTCGGACACTTCTTCTAATCCTGCTTTTGCCCGTTCTATAGAATCTGTTTTTTCACCATATATCCTAATGATGTTGGTGTCAAAATCTGGCTGAATTTTGAATGAGGTGTTTTTTTCTTCAAACGATTTTGCGAGTTTTAAAAGAGATTGGTAAAATTCTGAAAATGCATTTTCTGTCATTTTAAAATAATCTCTCGTGTTCTGCTAGCATGCATCTGTTAAAGACCACTTCAATTCCTGCCTTGTTTGCAAGTTCTTCTGCCTCTGGATTATGAATTCCTTCCTGTAACCAGATAACTTTGGGTTGTTTCTTGATTGCCTCTTCAACTACAGGCAGTACTTGATCCGAAGGTCTGAATACATCTACAATATCTATAGATTCTTTAACTTCATTTAGTTGATGATAGCATTTTCTGCTCATAATCTCATCAGCGGTTGGATTTACTGGGATGATGTTGTAACCCCTCTCAGCAAGGTAGTTTGGTACAAAATATGCGGCCTTTTCTGGATGCTTAGACATACCGACTACTGCAATATTTTTTAGTGAATAGAATTTTTTGATTTGTTCATCAGTATGTGAATCTTTTTCCATATCGAATCTATGTTAATCTGGTTAATATTCTGTATTGCAAACAGTTTATAGGAAGATTTTAAGATTCAACAACCATGGAACAAGAGCCAAAAGATCTAATAGTTTTAGAAGCAATTAACAAAGGTGCTAAAAAATTTGATAAAATTAAAAAACTCACAAAGATTACTGGTAAAGAGCTAGACGATATACTTGGAAATCTTGATAAAAAAGGATTAATCACAATGGTAGAAAAAAAAGGATTTTTTAGTACTAAAAAAGAAATTATTCTTACCGAAAAAGGACAACGAGAATTACAGGAAAGGAAGTTTGAACTTCAAAAAAACTGGGACCATATGGTTACAATGTGGAAAGGCGGCGACAAACAGAAATTACAACAATATATGGACAACAACAAGTCATTTCTTCCCACTATGATGTTTTTGGGAATAATGGACATCATAATGTTTTCAACCATGATGAGTTTCATGGGAATGGTTATGTCAAGCTACATTCCAGCAGACCAGATGCCAGATCAGGTAGATAGTGGGACCGATGCGTCCTCAGATACAGGTGATGCTGGTTCTGATCTGGGTGGCGACGGTGGCGGAGCATTCGACATCGATGTTGGATTCTAGGGTTAGACAATAAACAAAAAGGGAGAATTATTGAGGATTTATTGTCCTGCAACGACCGAATAGCTTACTGTAAATGGATCAGTTTTCTTTGTGTGAACTGCTAAAGCATTTCCACTGAATATCCAACTTCCAGCAGAATTTCCAGGATCTACAAATGTCAAAGCAAATTTGGTTTTTCCGTCGGGAGTCCAAATGGCTTGTCCTGTATCTTCACCTGGTGCAAGTGGACCATGTAGTGCCACAAGCTGAATATTTTCTGATGCGTCGTATGTCAAAACACCGGTGTAAGTCTTGTCACTTGGAGGCAAGATTATCGCCAGTTGATGAGATTCGTGGCCAAGTCCTGGGTCTTGTATAGATTTAGCTGTTCCAGTTTTTACAGTTTCAGATGGTTGATTTTCCATATAACTAACTGAATAGCTTACTGTAAATGGATCAGTTTTCTTTGTGTGAACTGCTAAAGCATTTCCACTGAATATCCAACTTCCAGCAGAATTTCCAGGATCTACAAATGTCAAAGCAAATTTGGTTTTTCCGTCTGGAGTCCAAATGGCTTGTCCTGTATCTTCACCTGGTGCAAGTGGACCATGTAGTGCCACAAGCTGAATATTTTCTGATGCGTCGTATGTCAAGATCCCCTTATAGATAGTTGAGCTTGGTGCAAGAATTATCGCCAGTTGGTGAGATTCGTGGCCAAGTCCTGGGTCTTGTGTAGATTTAGCTGTTCCAGTTTTTGTTTTCCATACATTATCTGCGCTCACTACTCTTTGCGTCATTTTATTATAAGATGTTTTTCCGACCATCGCTTTTTCGGCCATCTTTTCTTTCATCATCTGATTTGCGCCAGCTACTGAACATAGTTTGTCGCCACAGACGTTTTTGTTATTTGTCGTTAGGTTATGTGTACCCGAGGCTTTCATGGCGTCTGCAGATTGTACTGATATTGCAGCAACTGACATCAATAAAACAGATGCCAAAAGTAAAGATGCTACGTATTTTGAAGTCATTGCTGTGGGATTTAAAGAGAGCATATAAAAAATTATCCCCTCATAGTTGAAGTGTAATTGAAATAATTACGTTTTTAACTAATTCTTTTACTAAATTTTAATCGATGGTTGCAAAAATTGGAGAGAAGGCTCCTAGTCTGAAGGTCTCAAAATGGGTACAAGGAATTCCAACAAATATCGACAAAGAAAAAGACAATGTTGTTCTTGTTGAAGTTTTTCAGGTAAATTGTCCTGGCTGTTTTTTATACGGAATTCCTGAGGCGGTAGAGATGTATAATAAATATCACAGAGATGGGCTTACAGTTCTTGGTATGGCAACGGCCTTTGAAGATTTTGATAAAAACACATTAGAAAATTTAGAACTATTATTGACTACTGGTGAAACAATAGGTGAGACATTAAACGCCCTCGGAGAATACGGGCGTCTTAATGGAGCAAAACTGTTATACAAAATTCCATTTCCTGTTGCAATGGATTCCTTGAAAAAAGCGTCAGAAAACCTAAGTCAAGAAAAAATAATGGAAATTATTGATGCAAATATTCCAGACTTTAACTCGTATAACGAACAGCAAAAAGATGAACTAATTGAGCGTGTCAAACAATACTTGAGATCAAAAGAATATTCTGCTGAAACTTTTGAAGAATATTCCTTGAGAGGAACACCTTCTTCAATCTTGATTGATAAAAAAGGCATACTACGTGATGTATCATTTGGTCAAAACGGCCTTCTTGAAAATAAAATAAAAAATTTATTAAATGAATAAGACTATCATCAATGCAAGTCTGGTCGTTCTTTAAGGATCGGTTCGAATTCCATTATCTTTCCATCCCTATTTACAGTTATGACTATTTTTTCATCAACGTGTTTATTTTCTTCTATGTAAAATATGATATCATCTATTCTTTTCACAGGATTGCCATCAATTGATATTATTACATCACCGTTAGTTATTTTTTTATTATTATCAAATGTTCCATCTACTAATCCTGCCGTTTGTGCTGGACCATCCTTTACAACTGAACTTACAAACACACCTTTGTAATTTCTTTCTAGACCCAGACTTTGGGCAATGTCTGGATTTAGACTAGTTCCAGAAATGCCAAGCCAAGGATGGGCATAGACTCCCTTCCCAATTAATTCTGGAATGATTCTTTTAATTGCACTAGAAGGAATTGCAAATCCAATCCCAGAAAATTCTCCGGTATTAGTCTTTATTGCAGAGTTAATCCCAATTACTTCTCCTTTCATGTTAAGCAAAGGACCTCCAGAGTTTCCAGGATTAATTGCAGTATCAGTCTGAATTACATCAGGTATAGAAAACCCAAGGTCTTGGTTTGGCAACAACCTTCCTGTCTGGCTAATTATTCCAGTTGTCATGGTATCGCTAAGACCAAATGGATTCCCAATTGCTATCACTTGTTGTCCAACCTCAAGTTGAGACGAATCACCTATTGTGAGAGGGAAAAGATTTTCATCTGAGAAACTGTCAGTGATTTGTAAGACTGCCATATCACTAAATGCATCAGAGCCAATAACTTTTGCAGTGTATGTATTGCCATCAACAAATGTTACGTCAACTGTCTCAGCACCTTCCACTACATGATTATTTGTAACAATGTGTCCATTGTCATCATAGACAAAACC